>JANOWZ010000543.1:0-2773 GCA_031418155.1 Deinococcales bacterium | reverse complement strand
GCAACCCGTGCGACATCATCAAACGGAAAGAACGCCTCGCTCGAGAGGACCGCGCCACCCGCACGATCACCCGAGTTGGCAATCGCACGTTCCGCCGCCCAAATCCTCGAGACGGCACCGGAACCCAGCCCGACCGTTTCTCCATTTTTGGCCCGAACAATGTTGTTGCTGCGGGCGTGATTGCCAACCTTCCAAGCAAACTCGAGGTCCGCCCATTGTTCGGGTGTCGGTTGCGTTTTCGTCACGACTTCTGGGCACAAATCCCCCCAGGCTCGAGCATCACGGTCTTGGACCAGAAAGCCGCCCGCGATCTGCTTGTATTCCAAATGTGAATCATTCTGTGGTCCAGCCTCGAGCACGCGCAAATCGGGTTTCTTGGCTTGGAACCATTCGAGTGCGTCACTTGCAATCTCTGGCGCAATCAAAACCTCCAAGAAAGTGCCCTTCATCGCCATCGCAACCTCGAGCGTCACGGGCCGGTTGATGGCGATCACGCCACCAAATACGGAAAGCGTGTCGGCATCGCGAGCCTTTTCCCAAGCGGTTTTCGCGTCACCCGCGCTGGCCACACCGCACGGGTTGGCATGCTTGACCGCGACGCAGGTTGGAGTCTCGAACTCGTTCACCAGCGCCCAGGCCGCGTCCGCGTCGGCGTAATTGTTGAAGCCCATTTCTTTCCCAGCAAGCACCTTTGCATCCAGGATTGGACCGTGTTGGTTGTGCAATCGCTCGAGTGTCGCATTTTGGTGTGGGTTTTCACCATAACGCAAGGTTTTGACCGTCTCAAGGTCCAGGCTCGAGGTTTGTTTCTGCGTAAGGCCAAGAAAGTATTTGGAGATCGCCGCGTCGTATTCGGCAGTGTGCGTGAACGCCTTCAGCGCCAAGTGTTGGCGAAATGCCAGGTCATCCGATCCCAACTTCTCGAGCACGGTGGCGTAATCGTTCGGGTCCACCACCACAATCACGCTGGGAAAATTCTTTGCGCTCGCCCGGACCATCGTCGGGCCGCCAATGTCAATGTTCTCGAGCGCATCGTCCAAGGTCACACCGGGTTTGGCCACCGTTTTGCGGAATGGATACAGATTCACGCAGACCAGATCGACCGGCGTGATGTGGTGCGCCTCGAGTTGCGCCAAATGATCCGGCGTGCGTTTTGCCAGAATTCCGCCATGCACGTTCGGGTGCAAGGTTTTGACGCGGCCCTCGAGAATTTCTGGAAATCCCGTTACCTCCGAAATGTACGTGACGTTCAAGCCCGCATCTTTCAGGGTTTTGAACGTCCCACCCGTCGAGACCAACTCAAAGTCACGTTCGATCAATCCTCGAGCGAACGCTTCCAGGCCGGTTTTGTCGGAAACACTTAAAATGGCTCGTTTCACATTGTCCTTTCCGGCCCAGGCACGCGACCCATCAACCTCATCCGGTTTCCCCGTGGTTCTCCACGTTGTGCCAGTCGCCGGACATTCGAGTCTACCGCAAGAGTTCTCCAACTGTCTCGAGGTGTAAAGCCTTGTGTCTGAGATGTGCTCAACGGTTGGCGAAATACTTCTGATGCCAGATCAGGTAGTAGTACGCCCAACCTCGGGTCGGTCCGAGCGATTCACCCCACGCCTCGATGCCATCCAGCGATCCGTAGGCGAGTTTGTAGGCGCTGTTCAAGCCCGCGTCGCCATAGGCCAGGAAATCCAAGCGTCCAACCGTGGCCAGCCAATAGCGGGCACTCCACAAGCCAATGCCGCGCAAGGCCGTCAGATGCTCGAGGACTTCATTGACATCACGCTCGAACACGCCGTCGAAATAGCCGTCAACTAAAGCTTGTGCGACGGTTTTTAAATACTCGGTTTTGCGCCTGGAAACTTTGCACTCGAGCAATCCCGCCTCGTCCGCGTTCAAAATTTGTTCGGGTGACGGATGCAACGGATACTTGTGCGGCGTACCATCGGGCAATTCACCTTCCACCTCGCCGCCGTAACGTCTTGAGACCGCCGTGATCTGCTGCAAACAAAACGCCAGCGTGATCTGCTGGCCCAGAATCGTGGCGACCCAAGCCTCCCAGAAATCCATCAGGGGTGGTCGCAATCCCACGAGGGCAACCGCCGCCTTGGACAGCGCCGGATCATCCGCACAGACCGCGTAAAACGCCGCTGGGTCCAACTCGAGCCCGAACGCCCGAGTTGCCCAAGCCCGAGCCTCTGGTGAACCGTCATCAATCTCAAGGCCGCCTTTGCTGGCTCGAGCCGTGACCACCCGAGCGCCATTGGCGGTGTGTAAGGCTCGGCGTAGGGTTTGGTTGGTTTCATCAAAGCAATCCACGCCATTGTGGGCTGGCAACCGTGCGATCACACTGGCGGTCAGCCCGAAATCGAATTCACCTCGAGCCTCGAGTCTCGTCCAAGTGGGTTCAGTCTGCACAGTCGCCCACCGGGTACAGATACCCACAATGCGGACACGGGTTCTTGATGCCGCAGATCGCCACATACCCTTCCGGCAGCACCCTCGAGCATTTGTTGCAAACCCGACCCCTCTCGAGCTTGATCTGTGCCCATTCACGCGAGTCCTGATTCTGCGATTCGGCCATGAACGTATTCTGACCCGAAAATCAACATTCGTTGCGCTTGCCCAGCCCTACCCGCATGGTGTACACTTCCACGGCTGCCCTTTTTGGGCGTGATGGCCTCAGTGAACCAGACGGTGATTCGCCAGGTCCGGGGAAATTCCAACCCCGAGCCTTGAATCAAAAACCGCGTTCCGCCTGTGGCGAAAGGACATTTAT
>JANOWZ010000542.1:0-1651 GCA_031418155.1 Deinococcales bacterium | reverse complement strand
TTCCTGAAAATCGCGCGTTAAAAATTCGTGATTTCCCTTGATCACATTCTTCGTCAACGCCTGCACCATCTGCCAGCAACGTCCCGAATCTGGCAACATGTTCACCGTATCGCCAGCCACCACGATCTCATCCACGTCCTGAAGCTCAAGGTCTTCGCTGATCGCCTCGAGCGCCTGCCGGTTTCCGTGAATGTCGGTGATCACAGCGATTCGCACCAGAAACTCCTTTGAAATTCTTGATCTGAACCAATTGTAGTTGAGGCATGGACGAAGCCATCGAAACCATCATGCTCGAGGGATTCGATTCCGAAGGCGGACCCGAAATTCGCATCGTGAACAACGGCAGCCTCGAGCTTGTCTTCAATTTCATGCCGCCAACCTGGGCGGAAGAACACCCGGAAGCCTTCGATGATTTTGATCTGCAACTTTCTGAGGTGTTGGATCTCGAGGTGCTGTGGGAGGATCGGGAATTGTTCTTGATCGAAGAACCCAGCGACGACACGGTTGAACGCATCCGTGAATTTCTCGAGCATTACCGTAACGTGTAAAATCAGGTATTGGTTTTGCTGTTTTGAATTCGCTTAACCATCAATCAGTGCTTGCAGGATTGGGGCGACAGTTTTAACAATGGCTTGCAGGCTGTGGCGGGCAAGCGTTGGACTCTCGAGCACATCATGTGTGGTCGCCAAGCCAATCACGACCGACGCGATCATCGCGGCCCGCAGTTCGGCGCGTGGTCCACCCATCCAGGCGGCGAGCGGTTGAACAAATTGCACCTCGAGCAGCTCCTGCATGATCGCGGTGGCGTTCGGGTTGCCGCTCGAGCGCAACAATGCCAGCAGCGGTTCGAGCGCCCCACGTTCGCGTTTGCTGAGAATATAGCGGGCAAGGTGTTCGCCAAATTTGCTGCGGTCATCAATGGCGATGGCCTCGAGCGTGAATCCTTCGAGCACAGCTTCCCGGAACAACTCGTCTTTGCCGCCGAAGTAACGCGAGACGAGCGCGACGTTGCATTCGGCGAGTTCGGCAACTTGGCGCAGGTTCGTACCGTCGTATCCGGCCTGCGCGAAGAGGGTCCGTGCGGCATCCAGGATGTTGTTGCGTGTGGCGTTGGCATCTCGAGGTCGGGTGATGGTCATGGTCTTGTGATGATTCTACTTTTTGCGGTGAAACATGTAAACACTTGTTGACAGATGACACGGCTCGAGCTATTCTTCGTTTGTAAACGTGTGTTTACTTATTAGGAGACCCCCATGAGCAAAACCGTCCTGATCACCGGGGCCGCCAGCGGCATCGGACGCGCCACAGCCGAAGCCTTCGCTAAACGCGGCTACACCACCTATGCCACATCTAGACGGCTCGAAACACTGAACGCACTTGCAACAGCAGGCTGCCAAATCCTCGAGCTTGATGTCACTGTTGAGGACTCCATGCAACGCGCTGTGCAAACCATCCTCGAGCGTCACGGTCACATTGACATTCTTGTGAACAACGCCGGGCATGGCCTGAACGGACCCATCGAAGAACTCGAGATGCACAACCTCCGGCACCAATTCGAGACGAACGTTTTCGGACTCGTGCGATTAACGCAACTGGTCCTGCCCGGAATGCGACGCGCCAAATCGGGACGCATCATCAACGTTGGATCGGT
>JANOWZ010000541.1:0-5259 GCA_031418155.1 Deinococcales bacterium | reverse complement strand
TCGCCAACAAAACGGTTTTGGCGTGATGCACCACGCCATCGGCCATCTCGAGCATGAAGTTTCCAGCCTGCCCGGAAATCTTGACCACATTTCCAGATTGGATTTTCGCCCCGGCGCGTTCCGCCTCGAGCTTCAGGCTGCGCTGAATGCTCACGCCAGTCTGCCCGACAAATCCGGGCACGTTCCAGAGTTCGGTCAGGGTGTAAAAGAGCGGCCCGGTGCGCCGATCCAGCACCAGCACGTCACGGCCATGAAATCCCAGGTGAAGCGCAGCGGAGAGCCCGGCGGGACCGCCGCCGACGATGATGGTGTCAAATAAGTGCATGTATCCTCCGAGGTTCGCTGCGTTGAAAATCATACGCATTAAACCTGATGATGTCGCCACAGCTACGGAATACCGATGGTCTTGGTTCAAACCCCATTCCGGCAGACCGACGTGCGACAAAATCTTGATGCTCGAGCAAATCCCATCGATTAACCATCACGCTGCCACCCACGGGCAAGATCGCGCCGATCATCCGGGCGGCCCAAGCCAAAAACAGGATCGACTCGACCACATCGCCCGGTTGTGGCTAACCGCCGTCCGGTCGAGAGGGATTCAAATGGTTTCGAGCGTTCAGAGTTGTCACTGAACGCTCGAGGTTGGACATGGTTGAGATCGATTTATTTCAGGGTTGTCACACCGAAGGCGACACTGAACTGATCGCACCAGATCACGGCGCTCTTCCATTGCTTCAGGTCCACGTTGGCTGGCAGCGCGTACTCGGAGTCACCTTTGAATGGCGCTTTGAGCTTGCCCAACTCGAGGTACTTGCCTTTTTTCAGACCAGCTTCGTCGTCGGTTTTGATGTCGGCTTTTTCGTGCAGCCACACTTTCAAGTCCGGTGCGACTTCGGTTTTCAAACCAGAGATGCGCAGCACTTGTTTGCCATCGGCGAGTTTGACGATGGCGACGCTGCCGGTGGTTGGCGCGTGAATCTCGAAGAAATTTCCGGAAGAGACGAGTGTTTCACCGGTCGCCACCACAATCGCTGGCATGGCCTGAGCGAACACGCTCGAGGCGCTTGGTGCGGCAATGGCGAGGGCGATGGACAGGACGGCGGCAGCAATCTTGAGGTTCTTCATGGTGATCTCCTTGAAAAGAAAGAAATAGGGCGAAGGGTTGCGGGCTGATTTGTGATGGTCCGAGCAAACTCGAGTTGACTCGAGCGGAACAGTGATTTAATTTCCGGGTTCGAGGGTGAAGTTGACTTTGACATCCACTTTCGGGTCCGCACCGGGAATCTCAATTTTGTGATCGGCAATCAGCACATCGAACGCCGTGCTGACATCGACGTTCTTGCCATCAAATTTCAATTCGATGGGAGCCTCGAGCGCTTTGGTCACGCCTTTGAGGGTGAAATCACCAATGGCGGTCGCCTTGTAATCCTTGTTCGCCTCGAGTGTTTTCAGGCCCTTCAAGGATTTGATTTTGAAAATCGCTTTCGGAAACTTCTCCGCCCCGAGGGCATCTTTGGCGTGTTGGTCCCGAAGGCCAATGCCCGTCTCGAGTTTGTTCAAATCCACTTCAACTATACCGTTGATGGCACTCAAGTTTCTTGGATCGAAATTGATTTTTGCACTGACCGCTTTGACCGTGCCCGGAACTGGAGTCAGCGTGACTCGGAAGTTGAATTCAGCTTTTGCTTCCGGTGATTTGGCTGTACTGTAACTTTGCGTGGCGGCCAGACCGATCCCGGCAGTTAAGCCCAACGCGAGCAGCGTGCCGAATACAAGAGCAAGTTTTTTGGCCATGGGCTTTTTAGACAATGGTTTCAAAACGAGCCTCCTGCGGGTCGGTGATGTGCGCCGTTCCCCGTCTCAAGAAAAGGTACGGGCCTGACGAATGAAAAGTTCAACCCGAGAGTGTAGATGTGAAATTCGGTAGCGCCGTCGCGTGCTTACATTCGCCCAGCCAGACGTTCAAAACCTCAATCGCTCGAGGTTTGCACGAATCACAATTCTTTGCGCTTATTGGGTTGAGTTGAGGTGTTACCGATTCCAGAAATGCAACTTGCGATCCTCGCTACCAGTCACGACAAGATTGCTCGAGTACGCCGCACCAAGACCGTAACTGCTTTTGATTTCGCAACGGCAACGGCTCGAGCACAAATCCATACTGACGTTGCGGTTAGACTCGAGCATGTCACCATCACGCTCTTGGAATGCTCGAGGCGAACTCTTCGTGATTTTGCAATTTATGTTGCTGACACTGATTTTCTGGTTGCCAGATTTTGCGGCGTTTGGGTTTCCAGCGGGCGTGATTGGAACCGTCCTCAAATACCTCGGCTTCGCGCTGCTGATCGTTGCGGGACTGAACCTTTGGCGCAACCTGACGCCGTTACCAAAACCAAAAGACGATGCGCAACTCGTGACCAATGGAATCTTCGCCTGGATGCGTCATCCGATTTACACGGCCCTGATGTTGCTGACCTTTGGATCATCGCTCGAGCGGGGCCACCTGATCGCATTGATCTTGAGCGCCTGCCTGATGGTGCTGCTCGAGTTCAAATCGCGCCGAGAGGAGTCTTGGCTGCTCGAGCAATTCCCTGATTACGCGCTGTACCGTTCGCGGGTTAAAAAGTTTCTGCCCGGAATCTATTGACCAGCCACTCGAACTGCGCCTATTGTCGAATCATGAATCCCTCGAGCATCACCTGCCCGGATTGCAGTTTCGTCAAACTCGAGGTCATGCCCGAAGATGCCTGCCAGTTCTTTTACCAATGCTCCAATTGTGCCGTGATCTTGCGTCCGAACCCCGGTGATTGCTGCGTCTACTGCTCATAGGGCTCGAGCCCATGCCCACCGAAACTTGACGAGGTTTCGTGCTGCCAACCGTGACCTGATTCGGCAGGTGTACACTCGAGCCCTCAACACATTGGAGGTCCACATGAAAAGACTGTTCGCCTTGCTGGTCGTGTTCTCATTTGGTTTCGCTTTTGCGGCATTGAACGGTGTCCCTAAAGATGTTCAAGCATTTGCCACTTGGAAGAAGGTCGTCACGACTGGAATGCCGTTGGATGGTCCGCACACGGGCAAAAACAAAGTCGTTTATGCCAATCCAATCGCGGCGAAAGCCTGGGGTGGCACGGCGGCACTGCCGGTCGGAAGCTTGGTGGTCAAAACCGCTGGAAGCTCGAGCGCTCCAGATTTTGTGGGCATCATGCGCAAAACTGCGAAAGGCTGGGATTACGAGGAATTCATCATCAAGGCAGGAAAGTACAGTTTGCTCGCCAAAGGAGCATCATGCTCAGGTTGTCACGATCAGGCCAAAGATAAGGATTTCTTGTTCACCCGCAATTAAAGTTTGAGAGGCAAAATGCTTGAGGGTTGTTGAAACCGAATTGCACCTGTGCCGAGATCGTTTTTGCCATCTGAACCGATTCGTCTGCGCTACCGTATCTTCATTCACATGGCCCTCACCCTCCCCCGGTTGCCACGCCTCGGCTTTCAACGCCGCCTGAGCCTGCTCGAGCAATTCGTGGCCCGAGGATTGCTGGTCACGCTGATCGTCTCAATTGTGGTCAGCATCGTCGCCAGCCAGATCGCGCAGGGCTACGTGCTCGAGTCCACGCGCAAGCAGGCGGCGATCATTGCCGATTCGGTCTTGTCCCCGGCGATGGGTGATCACGTCAGCGATCCCAGCCCGGAGATGGCCCCGATGTGGCAACGCTCGATCCGTCCGATCACCGGGCGTGACGACATTGTGGCCGTCAAAGTGTGGGCCAGCGACGGCACGATTGTCTACGCCGAGAACACCAGTTTGATCGGCCAGGTCTACCCGCCCGATCCAGATTTCGTGCGGGCGCAATCGGGCATCTCGAGCCTGAAACTGGTCTCGATTGAGAACAACAATTTGATTGCCGCCGAACTCGAACGGGCCAAGATTCAGGCCGGTGAACGCCTGTACCGGATTTACGTACCGGTGATCCGTCCAGGCTCGAGTGTGGTGGTTGGCATTTACGAGTTGTACCAACGCGCCGCACCGCTCGAGGCGGCCTTGGCTCGGATTGCTGGACTCGTCTGGCTGTGGTCGTTCGCCTCGTTTGGCCTGCTGTTCGCAACGCTTTACGCGCTCGTCCGGGTCGCCTCGCGCCGCCTCGAGCACCTGGCGTACTTCGATGCGCTGACCGGTCTCGCCAACCGTCGGTTGCTGCGTGAACGTGCCGAGGCGCAGATTGCGCTCGCCAGACGCAACGGCTCGAGCATTGCGATGCTGTACATGGATTTGAACCGGTTCAAGGCGATCAACGATTCGCTCGGACATGGCGCGGGCGATGACCTTCTCAAGCAAGTCGCGGCCCGTTTACGAGAGACCGTGCGTGAGAGCGACACGCTCGCCCGACTTGGCGGTGACGAGTTCGCGCTGGTGATCGAGGCCGGTCAAGCGGATGCCGTGCGTGCCGCGCAACGCATCGCGCACCTGTTGCGCCAACCGTTCAAACTCGGCGAACAAGAGGTCACGGTTCAGGTCAGCATCGGGATTGCGTTGCTGCCCGGAGATTCACCATCGTTCGATGAACTGACCAAACACGCCGACATCGCCATGTACCGTGCCAAACGTGACGGTGGCGGACACCGCTTCTACCAACCGGAACTCGATGTCTACAGCAACGAGAAACTGCAACTCGAGCAGGAGATTCGCACCCAACTTGAGGGGGTCGGCGAAGAACTCGAGGTGCATTTCCAACCGATTGTTCGGCCCGGTTCGCTCGAGGTTGCAGGTTTTGAATCGTTGGTGCGTTGGCGTCATCCGCAGCGCGGCCTGATTCCGCCGGGATCATTCCTGCCGACCATTGAAGATGCTGGCTTGGATGTCAACCTCGACCGTTTGGTGCTCGAGCGGGCCATCTCGCATAATGCGCGGTGGCGATCCGACGGCTGGCACGTGCGCGTGACTGTCAACCTCTCGAGCAAAAGTTTTAACGATCCGCACCTGACCGAGTTTATTCAGGCGGCACTGAAACGACACGATCTTCCCGCCCGTTCACTGATCATCGAAATCACCGAAGGGACCGCCATGCGTGACGAGGTGCAAACCCTGGCGGTGCTCTTGCGCCTGAAGAACCTCGGTGTTTGGGTGGCACTCGACGATTTCGGCGTGGGCCACTCGAGCCTCGCGTACCTCAAACGCTTCCCGATAGACCTGCTCAAACTGGATCGCAGTTTCTTGCAGGACCTCGAGCAGGACAAGTCTGCTCGGATGCTCGAGGGGATCAT
>JANOWZ010000540.1:0-5267 GCA_031418155.1 Deinococcales bacterium | reverse complement strand
CAGCGCTGAGAAACCGAGTGGCGAGATGATGGACCGGGTTGTTGATGAGGTCGAAACGTTTTTCGTCGTGTCATGGCGCGGCGAACGGTCTTTCTCGCTGGTTCCATCGGTTCTGAATCGGATGTTGATGCGTAAGTCCTGTGCTTCTAATTCAACCAAACCAGCTTGGATGGTTTTGGGGTCGCAGTTGAGAACCTGACTGATGAACTTGATACCCCCTTGTCCGAGTTTCGCGCTTTCAACAGCCGCATATCCACGACGGTCTCGTTCGTTGAGCGATTCGTACAATCGGCGCATTAATTTTTGGACTCTGTGGGGGTAGGCTTGCACTTGTGTCTCCGCTGGGTTGTCGTGATTGTAGCGTAAACCGAACGTCACCAGGATTGAAATCGGGAAGTAATTTCAGGACAAATCCTTACGGCCCAGCGTTGATCGAAGCCTTCAACTTGATAACCACCCCTGGGCGCTCAAGTTTGGGTCCGTCTGATCTGGGTCAGTCTTATCCGGTATGGCCTGAATCGGATCGGTCTGAAGTTGCGCAGGCGATGACTCAGGATTGGTTTGACCGCACGCCATCAAGAACGCCACCACGCCCAACAACACCAAATGAACTGATTTCATACTTCCCCCTTCAACCCTTCACTGCGAGTTGTGTTCAGCTTCGAGTTTCGCCATCGAACATTCCGGGCTCGAGGTTGAGGCCGGACCGACCAGAGATTCGGCAAGAGGTTCGCGCCCACCACCAACACGCCACCCAACCAACCCATCAAGGCCAACCGTTCCCCGATCATCGCGGCCAACGCCGCTGCCCAGACCGGCTCGAGCGCGAAAATCACCGCCGTTCGCACGCCCGAAACGCGGGCCTGACCTGCGACCATCAACCATGACCCCACGCCGGTGACGATCACCCCGAGGTAGATCACCTGCCAGATCGGAAACGCACGCCACTCGAGCCGCAAGCTTGGGGCCTCGAGCGCCAACCAAATGAGTGACAAGAACGTGCCGCAACAGACTGTGACCGCCGTCAATGACCAACTGGCAAATTGCTTTGCAATGACCTCGAGTCGAATCAATTGCAGTGCCATCACCAGCACGCTCAGGAGAATCCAGACATCGCCCGCACTGGCCTGCCCTGCCGGAACGGTCAGCAACCAAATCCCGAACAACGCCGCCAGCACCGCCAACCACTCGAGCTTGCGTACCCGGCGGCCACAGGTACACAAGAACAACGGCACCACTGCCACGTACAAGACACTGATGAAGGCGCTGCGGCTGGCACTGGAAGATTGCAGGCCAATCGTTTGCGTGGCGTAAATCAGCGTGAACCAGACGGCGTTCTCGAGTCCAGCCCGCCACAAAGCCCAACTCGAACCACGCAAGAATGGCGCGAGCATCAGGGTTGCCAAGGCGAATCGGCAGCAGATCAGCAGGCTTGGTGGCACGCTCGAGACGGCATCTTTGACCACCAGGAAGGTGCTGGCCCAGAGCACGGTGGTGACGTGCAAGGCAAGCACACCCAACCAAGCGGTCTGGCTTGGGCTCGAACGCCGTCGCTCGAGCTTGGACATGGTGGTAAAAAATAGGGTGATCCATCGGTGTGGCATGTCAATCCTCCTTCAGGGATTGGGCGATATTTGCGAATTCGAGTCCGCAGGCGGCACAGAACCTTGCATACGGGCTGGTGATCGATTCGGCACACAACGGACAATGCTCAAGTAACCAAGTCCCATCATTGATGCAGTAGCGCTCGCTCGAGTTCACAGGCACGGCGCGAAAGCAGTTCGGACAAAGCCGGTAGCGAAGTGTCCTCCGGCGTTCCCAATCGACTTCAAGACTTTCCACGGGTCTGCCTCCCTTTCACCGTCAGGCTAAGCGGGGCTGGGTCAGATCAAACTCAGAAAATCAGGCGTTTGTGCCGATGAGCGTCTCGAGCCATCCGCAGATGAACCAAGTGTGCAAAACTCGAGGTGTTGAAATAGGCGGCTCGATCTGACTTGTGGACGAACACAGAAACACGATCAAAGAACGAAAGGGTGAGCTTCAAAGCCCACCCCATTGCGGATACCGCGTTTACTTGAACTTGAGGTTGGCCTCGAGCTTGGTCACGTTGACCCGTCAAATGCCGTTAAAGCGGGTCTGTGCGGTTGGGGTACTCGAGGCATGGGGGTAATTTTGCGAATCCAGTTTCGTTCCCGGCCACGGTACGAACCCATGAGCCCTTCGGTGCGGGCTTCAGCAGACCATTGTCCAGGCCAGGAAAGATGATTACCTGGCCGGGACAGCACGAACTTATGGGTTATACCGGGCGACCGAAAATTGAGCAAAATTCCCGGTTCCAGCGGCCACTATTTTTCCGTCGCGCTGAATGGCCAATGCAAAAGCAGTATCTGATCCATTGAGGTTGGTGACTAGCTTCCCATCGGTGCCAAATGCCAAATCGGGCGAACCATTGGTATTCAGGCGAGCTAAGCCAAAATCGTCTAAATCAACAGATACATTGTCAATGTGCCCCTGACCCCCGACGATGATCTTTCCATCCGGCTGAACTGCTAAGGCAAAAGCTACATCGGCCGTACCGCTAAAACTGATGCCTTGAAATCCGTTCTTGCCAAAACCGGTATCTGGTTGTCCATCAGATTCAAAGCGTTCAACCGACATAAACACATGACCAACGTCAGTCGCGCCTGCAACAACAATCTTGCCATCTGTTTGGATGATCAATGCATGGATATACGTGTCGATACCTTCATGATCGATTATGAGTTTCCCATCGGAATCAAAGCTTATATCCAGTGAACCATCAGGGTTAAACCGGGCTAGGGCACCGACATTTTTTGCACTGCCTGCGTCGTCACGGCTGTAACCAGCGAGGACAATCTTTCCATCACTTTGAATGGCCACCGCATTCGCCTGGTCATCGCTAGAAGCAGTAAACGTCGTCTGCTTCTTCCCGCCTACGCCAAATGTGGTATCCAAGGAACCATCCAGATTGTAGCGGGCCAGAGCGAAATTGTTGCCTTGCAAAGGACTAAAGTCATATCCGGCCACCACAATTTTCCCATCGCTTTGAAGGGCCATTGAAGTGGCGACATCCGCACCTAAACTGAGCGAGGTGACGATTTTGCCAGTCCCACCAAAAGTGGTATCGAGTGAACCGTTGGGATTGTAGCGGGCGAGTGCAAAGTTGGAATCAGTGTCGCTACTTGAAGAACCCGCAACCACGATCTTTCCATCACTTTGAACCGCAACCGCATTGGCTTGATCAGTGCCAAAAGCAAAATCGGTTCTTTGAATTCCTGCTGCCCCAAAGTTATTGTCCAAAGAACCATTGGGGTTATAACGCACGATGGTAAAATCGTAGGTAAATCTGCTCAGGCTGGTTCCGACAACGACGATTTTGCCGTTGGGCTGAATGGCGACAGCCCTTGCCGTGGCGCTAATGCTCGAGCCGATGGTGGTTGAGACCTTACCTGTGAAGTTAAAACACCGATCCAAACCGCCAGGCAGGATGGGGAATCTTTTGCAGCGTACTCTGGTTTGGCCAGCAGCGGCGGTGACAGAATCCTGTTCTTGCGTAATCGAGGAAGGCTGATCCAGAGCAGAGGGTTGGTCAGCGGTACTGCACGATGTCAGCACGACCAACAGTCCCCCGAGTATTGCAACTCCATACGACTTCAGCGTCATTTCTGGCCTCCGATGGATTTCTCAAACCCGATTTGGGTTTGGCGAGAACGAGCCTGGAGCAGTGATGGGTCGCTGGGCTCGCCAGGAGGATTTTCAAACCTTCCGAACTGGCAGGCACAGCGCGAAGCAGCTTGGGCCAGGCGGTAACAAGTATCCCCCTGCGCCCTCAATTGACCTTGGAGCTTTCTAATCGCCTCGAGCCCCTTTTCCTTTCACCGTCAGGCTAAGCGGGGCTGGGTCAGATCAAACTCGGAAAATCAGGCGTTTGCGCCGATGGGGGCCTCGAGAAAATCTGACCACCGTTCGGGCAAAACTTCACCGATCTCGAGCAGGTTCATACGGGCTTTTTCGTAGGCGCGGGTCAGGCTCTTGTGGTTCGAGCCTGCCCGCAAGGCCCGCAGGGTCAGGCGCAGGTGCTCGAGATCGTATGGATCGGCTTGAGACAGCAGCCGACCAACCCGTGCAGCCTCGATGGGGTCGGTCTCGAGCAGGGCTTCGGCCCGAATCCGCAGGGCAAGGTGGAGCGTTTCGCGCACCGTTTCGCCACCGTGATGGCCGTCCAGGTACGCGCCGCGCCAGAGGCGGGTTTCGCCAGTCTCGAGGAAGTCTTCAGCATCCGACCTGACCTGACCAAGTGCGTAACCGCCTTCGCTGGTCAAGATGGCGTTCGAGGCACAGAGTTCGCGCAGTTGGTAAACGACATCCGTCAACGCGGCGTTTGCTTGTGCTTCAGTGGCGTTTGGATAGAACGCATCGAGCAAGTCCAGTCTCGAGACTTCGCGTTTGCCCGTGATGCGGGCGTCGAGCAGGACCGTCAGGAGTTCCTTGCGCTTACCGCCACGCATGGGCGTGATCGTGCCTTCAACCCGAAGCTGCATTGGCCCGAGCACTTCGAGTTGAACGACCGCTTTGACCTCAAGCCTCGAGCCTCGAGCGTTGCGGTTTTGAGCATCAGGAAAGTACCGTTTTGCGATGTTCTCGGCATTTTTCAGACCGTGTTCCTCGAACCATTGCAAGCGTTTTTGGGCGCTCGTGGCATCAGTGTTGAGCCGGTCCATTTCAAGTCCGATTTTGTGGGCATCAAGCGGTGCACCCGTGCCCTCGGCCAGACTTTGGGCCTGGTAAAAATCTGCATTCGCCTCCCTGGACCGCCCGAGCAAATCCAAAGCAACGGCTCGAGCCCAGAGGATCTGATACCTCGTCACATCGTCTTGCGTTCCGGCCAAGGCGTATCCTTCTTCGGCCAGACCCAGCGCGCGCTGTGGTCTTCCGAAACGTGCCTCGGCCATCGCAGCGCAGGGAAGCACACAGGCCAGATAACGTGGGTTGTTCAGGGTTCGCGCCAAAAACAAGGCCGATTCGGCGTGCCTTTGGGCGAGCACACCGGCCTGAGGTGAGGGCCATTGGCGGTAGAGTTCGCTGAGTTTGAGTTCGACATCGATCTGCCAGCCTTTTAAACCGGTCTGGCGGTAATAGTCCAAGGCTTCGAGCATCAGTTCCCCGGCAAGTTCGTACTCGCCCAACTCGAGCCGTGCCCCGCCCAGCACGAACTGGGCGTTGGCGTAAAAGCGGGCGTGGCCACC
>JANOWZ010000539.1:0-10729 GCA_031418155.1 Deinococcales bacterium | reverse complement strand
CACGGGGTCGTGCCAAGCTCTGAATTCAGTCCATCCTGGCCCGCCGGTGTCGCCTTGCAGATGCACTTCGCCCAGAATGACCCGTGGAGCGAAGAGGATATCGAGGTGGCTCGAGATTTGGCAGAGACCGTTCCAGGCGGCGAGTTGTTCCTCTATCCCGGAACGGGTCATCTGATCACTGACTCGAGCCTCGGTGAATACGATGCCGCTGCGACAAAAATCATCCTTGAACGGACCTTGCGCTTCCTCGAGCAACTCTGAACCGTGATGCTAAATATTGACCTCGAGACGGCCCGGCGTTTCATCCTCGGTAAGCAAGGCTTGTGGCCCGGTCGTCGTTGGCGTGGTCTCGAGGGAACAGCGCAGGCGATGCGAACCATCGAATACTTGCAACTCGATCCGCTGCAAATCATTGCCCGCAGTCACGACATCACCTTGCACAGCCGCGTTCTCGAGTACACGCCTGGAATGTGGGAGGACCCGACGTATCGGCAGCGCCAGTTCTTCGATTGGGGCGGCTGGCTCGCTGCCCGTCCGATGGAAGAATTACCGCATTGGCGTGTGGTCATGCGCCGCGAACGTGATGGCGACGGACGCATCGCTGCGATGGGCCGCGATCATGCCGAGGCCATCGTCGACATGCGGGCCATCCTGCTCGAGCGTGGCGTGGTCGGCAATCGGGATTTTGAGATGGCCTCACGCACCCGAACGGACAGCTACCGTGGTCGCAAGGACAGCGCCTTGGCCCTGTACTACCTGTGGCGAACTGGCGAGGTGATGACGCACCACCGTGAACGTTTCGAGCGCGTTTATGCCCTGACCGAACAGGTCGCACCCGCACACCTGATCCTCGAGAGCAGCGAGATCGAAGCGGATCGTTTTCTGGTCAAAAAGGAAGTCAGCTTCGACGGTCTGTCTCGGATGAAACGCACGGGTGATTCGTTTGGGCGTGGCGAGCCGGATCGCGCCGCCAAAACGCTACGTGGGGCAATGCTCGATGATGGCGAGGTCATTGAGGTTAAAGTCGAAGGCTGGAAGGCGATTCAGCTCGCGCTCGGCAGTGAGGGCAAAACACTGCTCGAGTTGAGCGCGGGGCGCGTGCCGAAAGCCTGGAAGCCACTCGAGGCGACCACCACGGAAGAGGTCGTGTTTCTCGCGCCGCTCGATCAGGTCAGCGCACGTGGACGGGCCAAAGTCTTGTTCGATTTCGATTACGTCTGGGAGGTTTACAAACCCGAGCACCTGCGCAGGCACGGCTATTACACGCTGCCGATCTTGTGGGGCGACCGGCTCGTTGGGCGCTTCAACAGCAAACTCGAGCGCACAACGAACACGTTCATCATCCTGGGTTTTTGGTTGGAAGACAAAGCCCTCGGCAAAGATGAAGCTTTCGCAGAGGCATTGGCGCGAGGCTTCGCACGGTTTGTGACGTTTCTCGGTGCGAGCAAGCTGGATGCGAAAGCGATTTTCGAGCCGCTGCTGCGCAAACGGGTGGGTCAGTCGATTCCGTAGCAGACGTTCACCTGCAAATCTCCTCGAGCCGTCGGTCAAGTGGATGGATGGGTGGACGGCAGGTAAAACAACAGGTCGAGAGAAGGTGGCTTGATGCCCTGCATGCGCAGCAGCATGACAATCTGCGCCGTGTGCCGCATCTCGTGAATCATGACGTGCCACAGCAAACCCTCGAGCTTGAACCGTTCTGTTGGCGAATCGTCCACGAGCCGGTTTAACTCAGTTTCCGTCAGCGTTGGAAGGTACTCGAGGGTGATTTTCTCCACGGCCCGCCAGTACTCCAGCAGCGTCTCGAGGGCAACGTTCGCGCAGAATAGGCCGTTCGGAATGTCCTTGATGGCGGGCATGGTCTTTGCAATCGTTTGGTCGCGCAGGATGGTGTAGTGAAGCCAACCGTCCTCGCAGCCCGCAATGTGCAACACCAAGTCTTTGATGCAATGGAACCGATCACCATCCATCAACGGACGGGATAAAACCTCGTCCGACACACCCTCGAGTGTGGCCCACAAGTCCCGGCGGGCACGAACAAGGTAATCGTAAGTTTCAGAAATGTTCATTGGTCCCTCCCGCTTTCTTTTCGAGCAATTTTTTCGGAGCAACCCGACGCCATGATTCGATCAGCAAACGCTCGAGTTCTTCGGGTTGCACGTTCAGCAAATCAATGACCATCATCTCGTAGTTTCGGTAATGCTCGGGAATTGAGAAAACGCTCGGGTCGACTTGCGACAACGCGAGGCGATCCAAGTCGGCGGCATTGACAACGAGCGAGCAGCCATCTTCGCGCAAACGGGCGAAGAGTTTCTTGCCAACGTAGAACGCTGGCGTGTTGTACGAGGTGCGTTCATACGCCTCTGGAAGCAACATCGCAATAGTTTTCACAGATTCAAAGTTGGGCATTTGCATTTCCCTTTGGCACTGCGCCTGATGTGTTGGGGGTTCTCGAGACAGGATCAAAGGTCTGAACGGGGTTCACCATTCCCGTCGCCAGACATCCCAGATCGCGGGTGCAGTTTGCTCATCGGTCATCGGGCGGCCCACCGCTTTGAGGGCCAACAGTATCTGGCCGACGTGATAGCCCTCGTACCAGAGCATGTGTTGAAGCAGGAGGATCGGGTGGTCGTAGGCGATGTTCGTGCCTCTGAAGTCCCGTCCCGTTTCCAGCCCCTGTTTCACCGCCTCGCCGACGGCCTTGGCGCTTTCGTTGAGGGCCTGTTCTATGCGCTGGGGGTCGCGCTCGGGGATCAATTGCTCTCCCTCTTGGCTGAAGAGGTCAGGCAAATTTTCGGCGTATTCGGGGGCCGTCTTTGAGAGCCAGAAAGAGCGGGTTTCGTGAATGTGCGAAAACATTACCGCGACCGACGGACTACCGTCCATCGCCTTGGCCTCGAACCCACCGTCGGGGAGGGCGTGAAGCAGGTTGATCACGATGGTGTTGCTGCGATTCCAGGAATCCAGCAGGGCCTCGAGCAGGTTTGGGTGTTGCGTAATTGACATGAAAACCTCCGTGAGGTTTCACGCTAAATCATGATGTGGATTATGTCAGTACCGAATTCATTCGCCAGATATTAGGTTTCGCGCAAAAGACCAGAAACTTGATTTCAACCACCCAAGGCCGTACCGTAATGCGATGAACGCGACGCTTAAAGAAACGGTGGTTCAACTTCCGCTCGAGGATCGCCTCGAGTTGCTGGATGCCATTCTGGACAGTGTAGCCGATACCGATGGGCAACTCGCGCCACTCAATGCAACGCAGCGCGATTTGGTCCGATCCCGGCTTGAACGGATGCAGCAAGCGCCGCAACCCGGCACGCCTTGGCGCGAGTTCATGGCAAAACTCGAGGCATCTTGACCGAACCAGCCAAGTACCTGGTGATGTTGGAATCCGACGCGGAAATGGAGATTCTTCGCGTCAGGCAATCAGATGAAGCTTCGGATGCTTTACGTCGTTTTGATCGGGCGCTCCGAACCAGTTTTGGACTGCTCGAGACCTTCCCAGATGCCCTCCCAAGCGTCGATGAATTTGGGCTTGACAGTGCGGCGCGTGTTGCTTCGCGGCACAACCAAAGCTTTGCTGTACGTGGTGCTGAAAGAATCGCTGGAAGTGCGGGTGCTGTCGTGTTACGACACCCGCAGCGACCATCCAAACTACCGTCCGTGACTCGAGCCGAACCTTCAGCCGATCTCGAGTTCCATTCCCGGCGCGGTGAACCCGGCAGCCCTATGCGAACCGTCACAGAAGGGCTTGTTCGCCGAATGTCCACAACGGCACAGGCTGACTCGAGGTTTCTCGATCAGTTCTTCTCGGCCATCAGCATGGCGAATTGTGTATGAACCGTTGGTGTCAATGCGGATCGAACCGTTCTCGTTGATGGTGACTTTCACGCGGGCAGTCTATCAGCCTGAGCAAGCTCGAGAGAAAAGAGAAAAGTAAAGTCAAAAACCTCAACTCGAAGTTTTCGCAGTTACTTTCCTCTTGATCCCAGGCTTGCACCTTCTTGCCCCGTACAGCAAGCACCTAACGGGCTTGGGGCGCTGACGGGCGGGATCGCCTCTTTCCTCTGCTTTTACTTTCCCCTGAGGTTTACTTCGTGTTCTCGAGAATTTCGGCTGTCGCGCCACCGGACCAGGTTTTCAAGGCTTTTCCAGCCTTGTCCACGTATACAAACGTGTGTTGACGGCTGATGCTGTACTTGGTTTTCAAAACGGTTTCGGTGTCGTAATCGGCTTTGAAAATCACGACGTTCGCCGGGATTTTTTTCAGGTTTGCCATGAAATCTTTGTCGGCGGAACGGCAGGTGGGGCACCAGCTTGCCTTGAAGAACAGCACGCGTTTTTCGCCCGCCGCCTTGTCAAACGCCTCTTTCGTGTAATCGACGTAGCTTTTGGTCATCATGGTATCAGCGGTTTGTGCGGTACGGCCAGCAAGGGCGAACGAACCGGCGATCAGGGCAGCACCAGCAAAAGCGAGCAGGACTTTCATAAAAACCTCCAGCGGGAGAATTCCCAATTTCAAATACGCAAGCTCGAGCCTAAAAGTTCAGTTGGTTCAAAACAACGCTCGAGGATTGAACGCAGGTTACTCGAGATTTCAGCTTGAGATTGTCAAGCAGCCGACGCTCGCAGGGCTAACGCATATGGCTTTTAGAGACCCGAGAATCTTGTTTCTGAATCGAAGCCGAATCAGGGCGAACATGGAGTTCTCCCCTACCAGACAACGTTTTGCGTAGGGACGAACCCTGTGTTCGCCCTTCCCTCGAGACGGAATCGACTTGGAATTCCCTGAAAATTGTCCATTTGCGTAAGCCCTGCCGACGCTCGCCCATAGAATCGCGTCGTAGAATCGTACTGTGCGCACCGCTTACGCCAAACTCCTCTCGCTCGAGGGACTTCCCCGAAACGCTCGCAACGCGATCATGCTCGAGCCATTGTGGGCTGTGTTTGGCGTGGTGATCCTGTATTACGCACCGTTGTACATGACTGGCATTGGCCTCTCGAGCGCCCAGATTGGTCTGCTCGGTTCGATCATGCTGGCGTGTTCATTCGTCTTTCAAACCTTGGCGGCCCCGATCACGAACCGTATGGGGCGCAAACGCACGACGTTGATCTGGGATTTGATTTCCTGGACGCTTCCGATGCTGATCTGGGCGTTCTCGCAAAATTTTGCCATGTTCCTGCTGGCGGCAATCCTGAACGCCAGCGTGCGGATCGTCAGCGTCTCCTGGAGTTTGCTGGTGATCGAGGATGTCGAACCTGCCGAACGCTCGAGGGTCTTTGGAATTCTGAACCTGCTGGTTGCCGCCTGCGGCTTGATGACCCCGGTGGTCGGCTTGCTGATCAGCCGCTACGGTGTGGTCCCAACCCTGCGCGTTTATCACTTTCTGGGCGCAATCGGCATGACCTTGATGTTCGTGATTCGCAATGCCACCACCGAAGAAACCCGCAACGGTCAGGCCGCCATGCAAGAACACGCGCTCTTAAAGCCGCTCGAGAGCCTTGGCAAGAACCTGCATCAACTTGCGGCCTTGCGGCAAACCCCCGGCCTGATGTGGTTGGTCGCATTTTACGTATTGAGCTTTTTCATTGAACAGATGAACCTGTTTCAAATCCTGTTCTTCAGCCAAACGCTCGGTTTCGGCGATGTCGGTGTCTCACTCGTGCCAGTGGCCACCGCAGCCGTGACGGTCCTGATGTATGGCCTGGTCTTGCGGCAACTCTCGAGCCTGCCGCCCGAACGCGCCATGCTGCTCACCTGCGTCATGGGATTGCTCGGCGCGATCCTGATTGTGCTGATTCCGGCGGGCAACCTGCCCGCCCTGCTGGCGGTGATCGCCATCCTTTCCGGCGCTGCCTTCCTGACCCGAACCTACCGGGACAGCGTGTTGTTTATCCAACTTCCAGAGCAGGGTGCTGCTGACCTGTACTCGGCGGTGCAGGCACTCACGATGCTGTTCTCGATTCCGGCAGCCGCGATTGCTGGGACAATTTTCTCAGCGCAACCTGTGGCATTGTTCGTGCTGATCGCCGTGCTGAACCTCGGGTTGGTGATGCTCGCCTGGGTGGTCGCCACCGGTCAGCAAGCCCGGATCAAACTCGAGCCTGAGGTTTAAATCGAGTACGATGCCCATGTACGATAAAGGTCGCGTGTCCAAGTACCCGATCATCAAGCACACCCTGAAATCCCGTTTGCTGACCGGCACGTACCGGCCCGGTCAGGCCATTCCGAGCGAAACGCAACTCGCCAAGGAATTTGTGGTTTCACGCATGACGGCCCGTCGCGCTTTGGATGAACTCGAGCGTGAAGGTTTGATTTACCGCGTTCAAGGTTCCGGGTCGTTTCCAACTGGGCAGCGTTTTCAACAGGGTGTGTTCAGGATTCAATCGCTTGAGGAAATGTCGCTGGCTGTTGGACCTGAGGCCGTGCCGTTCACGCGGGTTTTGCGCAGTGGGTTGCAACGCGCCAGCCTGCCAGTCGCGCAAGCATTGCGTCTCGAGCCAGAATCGGCGGTGCTCGAGGTCGTGCGTTTGCGCGGCATCGATTCGCACCCGGTCTTGCTCGAACGCCGTTTTTTGCGGGCCGAGGCCGAAGTCTTGCTGGGAAAAAACCTGGCCGTCGAAAGCATCCACGAATTGCTGGTTGGCGATTTGCAACTCGAGATCAGCAATGTTGAACAATCGCTCGAAGCTGTAAACCTGGAAGCAGCAGAGGCCAGTCTGCTCGAGCTGCCGGTTGGTACGGCCTGCCTCTTGATGCGCCGAACTAGTTTTACCCAAGACGTTCCGTTCTCATATGCGTCGTACTGGGTGCGTTCCGACCGTGGCGCGTTCATCAGCGCCTTTGTAGGTTGAAGACCGGGTACGCTGAGCCCATGACGCTCGAGCATTCCCAACATCCTTACCGCATCGACGAAAGACGAGCGTACCGCATCGGTTATGGCGAAGACGCACACCGGCTCGAGGCGGGCCGTCCATTGATTTTGGCGGGCATCATCGTACCAGATTCGCCACTCGGTGCGGTTGCGCATTCGGATGGCGATGCGATTCTTCACGCGGTTTCGGATGCGCTGCTCTCGAGCCTCGCCTTGGGGGATATCGGCAAGCTGTACCCGGACACCGAGCCGCAATGGCAGGGTTTGGATTCGGGCGTGATTTTGCGTGATGTGCTCGAGCGGGTGCGATCTGCTGGTTTGGACATTGTGAATCTGGCTGTGGTGGTCACGTTGGATCGTCCGAAGCTCGGGCCGTTGCGTGAGGTGATGGCGGCAAACCTGGCGAACCTGATGGGGCTCGAGGCGGGCAATGTTGGCATCACGTTTAAGACCTCGGAGGGTCTGGCTCCAGCGCACGTGCAGACCCGAGCAACGGTTCTCTTGCAGTCCTTGTGACCTGCTGCAAGCCACAAATTTGTGTGCGAAATCTGACCACGAAGCATCACATTGCTTCGGTATCGTTGGTTTTGGTTGTGAAATTTCTGACAGAACTCTTACTCGAAAATTTGAAAGAAATATGTAAGAGACAGGAATTTAGGCTGCTCTTGAAAGGCGAGATTCACGCCTTGAAGGGGATGAGACCGATGATTCAACGCTCACCGCGCCGTGCAACATTGGAAGTGCTCGAGGCTGCCCGTCAAGCCCGTCGGGTTCGTTGCAGCCCGCCTCGGCCTCGGACCAGTTCGTTACACAACAGTGGGCGCAATGCTGGTCGCAGCCCGGTTGTGCCGTTCGTGCCAGCACCGCATTTAAACTGATTGGCAGCATTTGGGTCACCACGGGCAAATACTTTCATTCTCTGATGTGACATTTGCACGACCAAGTTGCTTTAAATGTGTTTAAGATAAAGCACCATGAGCGACCGCACCCGGCCCACCCAAGAACTGCCCGCATTGCGTGGCATCGAACACGAAGATGGCCTGATGAGCCTCGCTGGGGGCGCACTCGAGTACAACGGCCAATGGTTTTTCGTGGTCAACGGACGTGTCACGCATTTCAATGAAGAAACCCAGGAGGCCCGAGGGAAACTCAGCATTTTTGCGCCGAGCAAACCCAGCCTGCGTGAAGGTCCGATTCGGATGCGAATTCATGGCCTCGAGTTTGAGATCACGATGATGCACAGCGCCGAAGCCAAAGTTCCCGGCGAGGTGGCGTTGCGTTTCCTGGCACGCCTCAAGCCGTCGGTCAGTGCGATCACACGCCTGTAACCATCGGATCATCTCAACGCGAAGGGTCAAAGCGAAATTTCGCTTTGACCCTTCAAACTCTTCAGGTGTTCTCGGGCATTACGTTTTGGGTTCGTTGAGAATCGTGATGCGGCCCTCGAGTTTCGCGTCAACTGCTTTCAGGCTGGCGATGTATTCCTGCATGACCTGGTAATCGGGCAGGTACGTGTCGGTCCGTGAGCCTTTGGCATTTTTGAGCGCGTCAAAGCCGTCGCCACCGCTGGCGATGAAGTTGTTGACCACCACTTTGTACACGGCTGCCGGGTCAATCGCTTTGAATCCCGTGCCGTCTTTGATTTGAACATCGGTGATCCTCGAGCCTGGTTTTTGAGCCAAATCGAAAGTGTATTTCAGGCCGGAGACGTGCAGGAAGCGGCCCGCGCCAGCCTCCCATTGCGAGACACCGTTCTCGAGGCTGGCACGAACCTCAATTCCGGTCAGGTCGAGCACGAACAGCGTGTTACCGAACGGTTGCACATTGATGATTTGCCCAACCGTGATCGGTCCCGCCTCGATACTGGCGCGAACACCGCCACCGTTTTGCAAAGAAATGGTCGTGCCGTACTTCTGGGTTTTCCAGAGGTTCGCATCCGCAATCAAATTCGAGAGGTTCGTTTCGCGTTTACGCACGTCGGCACGTTCACCATTCAACTTGCTCGAGGCCGTACCGACAACCTCTTTGCGGAACACATCGACCGGTACGGTGAACGCCTTGAGCGTCGCTGCGAGGCGCGTGTCGCCTTTGAAGGCTTCCGTGACCGGTGTGACCTTGCCGCCCCAGGAGACGGGCGTGCCATCTTCGTTGAAGGTCACGCGCAATGCGCCGTAAAACTTGCCCCACTCCCAAACTTGCGAAACCAAAATCGTTTTGCCGCTCGAGTCTTTGAGAACCGTTGGATACGCACCTTCGGATGCGGGCAGGCCATTGCCTTCAAACTTGCCGAGCGGCGTGTGCGAGTGTCCGCCAACGATCACGCCAACACCTTTTAATTTGGGTGCAAGCTCGAGGTCTTTTCTGTACCCGAGGTGCGAAAGCAAGATGATTTTCGTCACACCACTGGAACGCAAAGCATCCACCTCTGCCTGAACGCTCGAGAGTGGATCGAGGAATTTTACGGTGTCTCCGGGGCTGGAGGTAATGGGCGTGTCCGGCGTGGTCACACCGACGATGCCGATTTTTTGCCCACGAACCTCGAGCACCGTGGATTTTTTGAGGATGTCTTTGAGCAAGGGTTCAGCACTGGCGTCGATGTTTGCACTGACCACCGGGAAGCTCGCGTTTTTGATGTACTCGGCGAGTTGGCTGGGACCGTTGTCAAACTCGTGGTTGCCGATGGTTTGGGCCTGCACACCGAACGATTCCATGTAGGCAAGGTCGGCGAGACCCTTGTAGATCATGCCGAAAATCGTGCCGGTGAAGACATCGCCAGCATCAAGCACAATCGGGTTGACACTGGATTTTTTCAAGGTCTCGAGCGCGGTTTTGATTCGCGCCACACCGCCGTATTGCGCTTTGTAATCTTTGCCCGCTGCGTCCTTACCGCTGTAGGTGGTTGGCTCGAGGTGATCGTGCGTGTCGTTCGAGTGCAGCAAGGTCACGGTGAATCCACTCGCGGCCTGCGCATTTTGACCCGCCTCAAATGCGGTGCCTGCGCCTGCCAATCCGAAGAGTTTGAGGATGTTGCGTCTGGAAATGTTCATATGAACCCCCTGATGTATTGCCTCACAAGAATGTCAGTTCAGTGTAACGCGGTCTAGCAAAATCGACTCGAGATTTTGTTACTACTCTGGTAACTACATTAACTTCAAGTCATCGGCTACACTCGAGACATGTGGAACCCAGACCAATACCAACGGTTTAGCGAACACCGATCCCGTCCGTTCTATGACCTGATCGCCCGGATTGACGCACCTCGGGCCAGACGCATTGCAGACTTGGGTTGCGGTCCCGGCAACCTGACCGCGCACCTTTCGCAACACTGGGGTGGGTCCACCGTAACCGGCGTGGACAACTCACCCGAAATGCTCGAGAAGGCCAGACCGCTCGGCAGCATGTGGACGCTCGAGTTTGAACTTGCAGACCTGAGCACTTGGCAACCCAAACAACTCCAGCATGTGATCGTCTCGAATGCCGCGCTGCACTGGGTTCCAAACCACCAGACCTTGATCCCGCGACTCGCCAACCTGCTCGAGCCGGGCGGCTGGTTGGCGGTGCAAATGCCCAACAATTTCGATCAGGCATCACACACCATCATCAACCAGATTTGCTCGAGTCCACGCTGGGCCGCGTCACTCGCACAATCTGAGAGCACCTTGAGACAACCGCAAGCGCTCGAGTGGTACATCGCACAACTCTCGAGCCTGGGCTTTCAAGTCGATGCCTGGGAAACGAACTACCAGCACATCCTGCCGGGAGAAAACGCGGTGCTCGAATGGGTCAAAGGAACCGCGTTGCGCCCGATGCTCACCGTGCTCGAGCCAGCCGATCAAATCGAATTTCTCGAG
>JANOWZ010000538.1:0-10310 GCA_031418155.1 Deinococcales bacterium | reverse complement strand
CATTACCAGTTCACCAATTTGCAACTCGAGGCCGAATCGAAAACGCTCGAGGTTCGTGGTGACCGGCTCGAGATCATTGCTGAATTCAAGCCCGAGACGGCAAGCGAGTTTGGCTTGAAAGTTCGGGTTGGGCCGAACAACGAGACAATTGTCGGTTACAACACATCGAGCCAAGAATTGTTCGTGGATCGGCGCAAGTCCGGTCAAATGGATTTCAGTGAGCATTTCACCAGCAGGCACAGCGGCCCACTGCCGCTCGAGAACAACCTCGTTCGTCTGCACATTTTCATCGATTCGTGTTCGCTCGAGGTCTTCGGCAACGATGGCCGAACCCTCATCACCGAACTGATCTTTCCAGAATCCAACGCTGATGGGCTCGAGCTTTTCTCGAGCGATGGCAGCGTTCAACTGCTTGCTTTGGACGTTTGGGCGTTGCGTGAACGCGAAAGGGAATCCTGAATTTTGTTTCGGGAACCTTACTCCATTTCTGAAGGGCGAAGCTCAACCCAAACGCCTTGACTGCTCGAACGGTACGCCGCCTCGATGATCGTCACGGCGGCACAACTGGCCTGAAAGTCACGCTCGAGGTCAGATTGCGAAAGCTCGCCGCGAATCACGGCCACCAGCCGATCCACACGATTTACCACAGTCTTTTGGGCCGGGATCGGTTCCGGGTCCTGCCCGGACCGTGCAAGCACGTAACCGAGGTGTGGATCGAGCCAAATTGAAGCCTGCGAACCGTGAACCTCGAGTCCAGCCGAACCGCGATGCACCCAGTTCGCCGCGAGCGTGCCGAGCACCCCGGAGGTGAATTCCAGGTGCGCGATGCCGAAATCGTCCACCTCCGGGTACGCGCCGCTTTTGTTGCCCACCGTTGCCCAGACGCGATCAACCGGACCGAACAGCATGACCAGCAAATGCGCACCGTGCGTACCGAGGTCCATCAAGGCTCCACCGGCAGACAATGCCGGTTGCGCGAACCATTGCAAGTCTGGGTTGTCGAACCAGCGTCCGTAGGCGGCATGGTGCGCCACGCGGTAACTGGCGTGCGTGATCTTGCCCAACGCCCCCGATTGCAGAGTGACGATCACGCCCTGCATCTGGTCTTCAAACGGTTGAAAGTACCCGGCGAACAACACCGTGCTGTGTTGCACAACCAACGCCGTGACCCGAGCCAAGTCTTGCGTGTTGGTCACGAGCGGTTTCTCGCAGAACACGGGTTTGCCAATCGGCAGCACGCGCTCGAGCAACCCAATGTGCCCAGTGTTTTCACACAAGATCAAAAAACCATCAATGCTTGCGTCGTTCAGGACCGACTCGAGGTTCGGCTCAAAACGCGATCCGTACTCTTTGGCGTACCGCGCACCACGGTCAACATCCGCATCCCAGATCACATGGGCGGTTCGCCCATCGTTGGCATTTTGAATGTTCTCGAGGAAGGACTTGCTGTGAATGTGCGCGGTGCTGAGAATGGCGATATTCAATCTGGTCATATTCATCCTTTGTTCGGCCCGAGGATTACTTCTTTACCGGTTTTACCAGACTCGACAATCGCCTCGAGAATGCCGATCACTTTGAGGGTCTGTTCGACTGGCACGGGCGATGGCAGGTTCTGGCGAATGGCGTTCACAAACGCCAGGATCTCTTCGCTGTGCGCCGCATGCAGGCCGGTCAATGGGCGAACTGTGCCATCCACGAGCGCACCGCCCACGACGCTGGCGTACTCACCACTCGGCCATTTCACGCCAGATTTTGTGCCGTAGAGGTGGGCACTGAAATCCTCGAGTTCGCTTTGATGCTGCAACCAACTCGCCTCGAGCACCAGGGTCGAGCCGTTCTCAAAATGCACGAATCCAGAGGCGAAATCCTCAACGCAGAACCGCTCGCGGTCCCATTCGCCCCAGCCGCCAGGGATCGCGTGGCCTTTGGCGAAATTCGTGCGCGTGATGCCGGTGACACGCACTGGATTTGGAAAGCCCATCAAGTGCAAGGCCGTGTCGAGCGCGTGAACGCCAATGTCCATGCATGGTCCACCACCGCTGAAGGCATCATCGATGAAGGTCACGGCGGTCGGCAACCAGTTGCGGCGCAAGGCATGAACTCGAGCGTGATAGACCTCACCGAGTGCCCCGGTGTCCACATATTTTTTCAGGGCCTGAGTGATGTCCGTAAAGCGCATGTGTTGCGCCGTCATCAGCACGCGATTGGCTCTCAGCGCAGCCTGCGCCATCGCACGAACCTCTTGGGTGCTGACCGCCAACGGTTTCTCGCAGATCACGTGCAAGCCCCGCTCGAGTGCTGCGAGCACGGCGGGCGTGTGAAAGCGGTTCGGCGTGGCAATGTCCACCGCATTCAATTCCTCGAGTTGCAGCATTTCGCGGTGATCGCTGAAGACACGCTTCGGATCGATGCCGAAATCCTCGGCGAATTTTTTCGCGGTACTGAGGTTCGTGTCGCAAACGGCGAAAACCTCGCTGTTTGGCACGAGTTTCCATCCGGGCATGTGAACGGCACGCATGATGCCACCACAACCGATCAGACCGACGCGCAGGGGGGATTGGGTCATGGGCACTCCTTTGAAGGCCGTTCGCGGACTGTTCGACGCGAATCAATTGGGCTGCTGTTCAGCTTGCTCAGCATGTCCGATCACACGCATCTGGGTCAACCGTTCGGTTGGAGGTTGTTGCTGCGCAACGCGGCAAACGCGAAAATCAGCATGCCCCAAGCCCAACCTGCCTCGAGCGGATGCGCAACGGGCAAACCATCAATAAAACAACGGGCCAGAAAGTACGCATCGGCCAGGAACCAAAAGCCGATGCCCAAGGCGATCCAACGCACTTCCGGACCAACACTGGTGCGTTGCCACTGCGCAGAAGCGATCAACAAACCAGCCAACACCAACAAATCATAAATTGGGTAACTGGTTGCCACGATCACTGGCACACCAATCCCACCTCGAGACGCATGACGCAACAACGCTGGCGCGAGCACAAAATACCAGCCGTACCCGGCCAGCACCGTCACGATGATGCTGGCATCCAAACTCAACCGCCACGCTTGCAAACGACAGTACGGTGTGTAGGGCAAATAAAACAAACCAACCACCAGCAACGGCATCGAAAGAGTGAAGGGCACATCCGCAATCGAAGGGTAGACCACTTCGCCAGCCACAAATTGCAATGAACTCGAGATGATTGCGCCAAGCGCGAAACTCCACACACACGCCGCCACCCAAAGCCAAGCTGCCCGAAACCGACCCGAGAACTCGCGAGGCACCAGTGCGCAAATCAGGCCGCCAAGCAGCAATGGTCCACTGCGGAAAACCGCCTCGAACAATTCGTTTCGAGTACCGTACAAGGTCTGGAACGCCCAAATTAGCCGCCCCAATATCAACATCAGCAGCACAAGCCACAAGCCCCACAACCCACGATTGACGCTGCGATTGATGCCTGTCAGCATTCACACCTCGAGATGGAATGGTTCGAGCATACCGCATCTGGAAACACTGTTGAAAACGCAATGTGATGGTGCTGGTCAATGTCAACAACCAGCAATCTGAAAAGTCAGACTTTGTGGACTTGTTCAATTCGAGGGTGCTGCTGAAATTCATTCTGGTCTTCGTTCCGCCCGTTTGACATGCGTTGAACGGCGTATCAAGGACCCTTGAGCTTCCTAATCGTTCTCACCGCCCTCAAGATTCTGAACGTCATCATGTACGGGTGAAGCGAACTTCCCACCACAACCGTTCCTCGAGCCGTACCCTTCTTCGAATCATGATCCTCTCGGGCCTGCTGCTGGGTTCAGCCGCCGCCCAGACGAGCGTGCAACGCATTGGCCTGATGCCACTCGCGGACGTGCCAGATGGCGAGGATGAACTGAAGCTGGCGATCCCATCGGCGATTGCTCGGGCACTTGAGGGTATCGATGGCGTGGTCGCGCCCGCCCCGCTCGAGTTGGGTTCGTTCATGGCGCGGAAGGCGGCGAACAAGGACAAGTTGGCCGGGTCGTTCGGGCTGAGTGCAAAAATCGTTGGTGATTTGCAGAAACCTGGTGGGTACGAACTGAAACTGACCGTCACACGCGATGGCAAGAACTCGAGTTTCGTGGTCAAAGCTGCCGATTACACCAAATTGGTCGCGGCGGCAGACGATGCGATCATCAAATCTTTGGGTTTAAAAGTGAGTGCCGAGGACCAGAAGCAAATCGATGCGGTTGAAAAAAACTTGCCCACACTGGAACTCGCATATGCCGCAGCCACCGCTGGCACGCCAAGCAGCGCTCAGGCACTCGAGAATGCCGGTGACAACCCGTGGGCTTCGAGTGCCCGAGCAGTGGTCCTCTCGCAGTCTGGGAAGTCGGCTGAAGGGCTCGAGCTTGCTGTCAAGGCAGGGAAGGCTGCACCGCAGGATGTGAACGTGCAGGTGGCTGTTGGCGCGGTGCAGGTGTACGCGAAAAAATTTGCCGAGGCGAAAACCACGCTCGAGGCGGCCCTGAAACTCAATCCGGTCAAGCCGGAGGCGCATTTTCTGCTGGGTCGTGTGACTCTCGGGACGGGCAGCGGCACGGACACGTGGAAGGCGGCGGGCGGATCGTTCGGTAAGGCGCTCTCGTACAATCCGCGTTTTCTCGAGGCGGGCTTGGCACTTGCGGACATGTATTCCCTGCTCGGATCGCCGCAACAGGCGGTTTCGACGCTGGTGAGTCTGGTGCAACGCATTCCGGACGAGGTGGCGATTCACGATCAACTCTTGGACCTCTTCCTCGAGAACGACCGCGATCAGGCCGAACCGTACCTGCAAGACGTGATTGCCCAAGTCCCCGACGTGCCTGCCGAGGTCTACGCACTCGCGTTGCGCCTGCCCAAAACCAACAGCGCCCTCGAGATCATTAAAATAGGCGAACGGCAATACCCGCAGAGTGGTCTGCTGGCCTTCTCGCGTGGCCTGCTGCTCGAACGTGGCGGACAGTACCCGCAGGCGAGCCAAGCGTATTCGAGCGCAGTTGAACGCGACCCACAACTGACCCGAGCAAGCCTCGCACTCGCCGCCAGCCTCGCCAAACAGGGCAAATTTGCGGATGCCGAACGCGCCCTCGAGAAAGCATCGAGCGTCAAAGACAACCCGAAAGTGCTCGCCCGCATGTACCTGACCTCCGGCCACCCGGAGAAGGCCGCGCCGGTGCTTGCCAAAGTGACCGCCGGAACAGACCCGGAAATCCCGTACCTGACCGGACTGCTCGCCATGTACGAGGGCCGATTCGATGACGCGCAGGCATCGTTCACTGCCAGTCTGAAAATCAAAGGCGATTATCAATTTGCCAAACGTGGTCTGATCGAACTCAGTGACGCACGACGCTTGGGGGTGCCAAAACTCGAGGGTGAAACGCTTGTTCGTTATCGGATTGGTCAGGCCGCCCGAGATGCCAGCAACCCGTGGGAGGCGATCACGGCCTTCAAAGCGGTGCTCGAGAAAGCCCCGAACGCGGCGCAGGCGCAATTCCTGCTCGCCATTGCCATCTTTGAAACTGGCGACAGCGATGGTGCGCTCGAGCCCTTGCTGGCCGCCGCGAAAAGCCTGCCGAACAACCCGCTCGTGCTGACCGATTTGGGATTGGTGTACTTCCAAAACGGACGCTTTGACCTGGCGCTCGAGAACCTGGAAGACGCTGTGAAAAACGATCCCAAATACGCTCGAGGGTGGTTCTGGTTGGGCGTGACGAACTTCCAACTCGGCTACGGTGAACCGGCGAAAGTGGCGTTACTGAAGGCGGTCGGTTTGGATTCGTCATTGAAAGACGATGCGCAACGCTACCTGGCGGCATTGCCGAAATAGGAAAAGATTCATGCACCTCGGGCACCACAACGATATGCCTCGAGCCGGAACACGGAAGTGATTTGCTTGATCCTAAGCGAACTGCAACTCAAAGGCCGGTCGGATTTGTCCAACCTCGAGCCCGGCGTGGTTGCGCAAGATCGCTTCGGACAAACCCGAGAAGTTTGCGTCGTGCCATTCAAGCAATCCGAATTGCGCCAGAACCTCGAGCATGGCAACATCACGGGCGCGTTCGTTGCCGTCCTCGATTTTCATCGCCATGCCGAACGGCCCGTGCTGGCTGTCCTTGACGGCGACCAGCATGAATGATTCCGCCCCAATCTTCGAGGCGAGGTTGGGCACGTGACGCATCAGTAGGGTGTCGATCAATCCGGTTCCAGCGATCAAGTTTGGGTGTGCTCGCATCGCAGCAAACTCGGTTTCAAAAATTTCTTGGTACTCGAGTGCTTGATCTGGCGCGGCGATCTTTGCCATGCCAAGTGCGGCGTTTGAAAGCGGCATCCGAAAGCACGGTACGCTGCATCCATCCACGCCGGTCTCGAGGTGATCCACGGCCATTAGCTTTTTGATGTGCGCATGGATCTCGAGTTGCAATGGATGATTGGGGTTCGCGTAACCTTCCGTCGGCCAACCTCGAGCGATGCAGGCGGCGAGCATCCCGGTGTGCTTACCGCTGCAATTGTTGTGCAAGACGCTCGGGCGTTCACCTTTGGCCCGCAGTGTGGCGCGGGCGACATCATCAAAAGGCCAGTGAATGCCGCAGATCAACCAATTCGGATCGATTCCGGCTCGGGCTTGAAAATCCGCGACGGTGTTCACGTGCGCGGTTTCGCCAGCGTGTGAGGCCATCGCCACCGCCAAATGCTGCGGCTCGAGGTTGAATTGATTCATGACCTGCACGAGCGGAATCGCTTGGAACGCTTTGGCGCTCGAACGCAGGAAGCTCGAGAAGTTCGGTTCTCCCAAGGAGGCCAGCAGTGAACCATCGGGCCGAACGGCGGCGAGGTGAACACGGTGACGAGATTCGAGCAGGCCACCGCGCAGAACGTGGACGTAAGACATGGCGTGCAGTCTATCGTGTGGATCGACAGGGTAAACTGAATCCTGATGCCGCTCGAGATTCACAGTGAGGACCAGTACGCCATCGTGCCCAACGACCTCAGGTTGTGCGACCTCGAGTCGGCGCTGCCCGCAGCCCTGCATTACCGTGCGCCACTGCTGGGGTTAACGGTCGGCGATTGGGTGCGTTCTGGTGGCTTCGGGCAGTTGAACGCACCACCGGTGCGTCAGGATGTGCTCGGCCTCGAGTACCGTTCAGATGACACTCAACTGGTGCGGGCCGGTGGCGTGGTCGTCAAGAATGTCTCCGGTTATGACTTGGTGCGGTTGCTGGTCGCGTCCGATCCGAGTTTGCAACGCGAGCTTCGACTCGAGACGCTGACCTTGCGTTTGCGACCCAAACCTGAAATCCGGCGGCGCGAGGCACGCATTGCAGCTTCGCAGGTCACGGCGACGCTCGAGGAATTGCGTTTGCTCGGTGCGATGTTCGGGTTTGTTTACCGAACGGGGGAAACCTGGTGGGCCCGAGGGGAATGGTGGAATGCGCAACCCGAATGGGGTGAACCGACGCTCGAGCCAGTTGTCGGTGCACTTTCTGACCTCGAGTTTCGAGACGTGATTGGGGTCTTCCCACGACCCGTCCAAGCAACTTCAGCGTTGGCGCAACGGATTCTATCGGCGTTGTGATTTCAAGCTCGAGGCCAAAAGGTGATTGTTGTCAAATTGGTGACAATTGCACGAATGGTTTCAATTCAATTGCGATTCAATCAACAATGTCGCAAAAATGAATGCCACACGAGGACATTATCGTGTGCTGCCCCTCAAAGTAACTGTGGACCCATTCCCTGAAACGTCACTCATCTCCCCTTAGGCTGTCCGTGGAGGTCAAACATGAAGAAATGGATTGGGATTTTGGTTGGCGCGTCGTTGTTCTCCGGTGTCCTCGCGCAGACGGCACCAGGCACAATCGTCGAAGTCGCCGCAGGCAACAAGAGCTTCAGCACCTTGGTGGCTGCCGTGAAAGCCGCCGGACTGGTCGAAACGCTCTCCGGCGCTGGCCCGTTCACCGTGTTCGCCCCGACCGATGAGGCGTTCGCCAAACTGCCCGCAGGAACCGTCGAAGAACTCGTCAAGCCGGAAAACAAAGAGAAACTGACCGCAATCCTGACCTATCACGTGCTCGCAGGCAAGGTCATGGCCGCCGATGCGATTGCGCTCGATGGCAAGTCGGCAGCGACCGTCAACAAGCAAGAGATCGCCATCAAGGTCAAAGATGGCAAAGTCATGATCAATGATGCCACCGTCATCATTGCCGATGTGCCCGCCAGCAACGGTGTGATTCACGCCATCGACACGGTGCTGTTGCCCAAGTAAATCAGGCTCGAGCCAAGAGGCTCAGGCGCACGTCCGGGGCGCAAGGTTGCGCCCCGGATTTTGTTGCATGCAGATCGGGTTAAAAACCCAAGCCGTCTGAAAACCAGTGGCTTTGCGTGCATTTACCTCGAGTATCACGCGCAATTCGAGTTTGAACGGCACGCCAGAAGCCATGAGCCATACGTGAGGCGCACAAATCTGACGCTCAGCTGCGAAACAGGTTGCTGCGATAACCTCCAAGTATGAAAAGGTTCACATTGCTGCTGACCATTGCCGTTGCGATCACAAGCTTCCCGACCGAGGCCAAAAGCAGCCTGAACGGGTACATCCGCGCTCGAGAGTTCGTGCTGCGCTTTGCCAACATCATCTCGAGCACAGATGAGATCACCTACACGATTGGCCGCGACGATCGGCAAAGCACCAAACGCAGCATCAAACCGGGCGAGATCATTCCGCGACTTCAGGTCAAAAGCGGTTCGCGTCGAGCCTACGTGATGCAGATGCGCGGCAAGACGACGCTCTCCAAAAGAGTTTTGTTCCTCGAGCGTGGTGTCAAGGTCGATGGGCTGCATGGCCTGTTGATCCCACCACGGGCATTGCGTTCACTGGGTTGCACCGTCGGGACAGCCTCGAGCCAAGCGGTTCGTGTGACCTGTGATGGCGTGACGTACAACTTGCAGGTGTACGCACCGTAAGCACACTGATACAGGCATTGAGCAAAGTCGTTTACGTTGCCTGATGTTGCATCAGTGCTTCGATGATCTGCAACCTCAACTTGGCCCCTATCGCGCCCTATCGCGTGGCAACAATCGCGCTGCATCCATTGGCGAAGCACACCATCTTTCGTAACTCAAGTGTTCAATGGATTGCTCGAGTTCGCTGAGTTCTCAACTGACAGCGACTTTGGCGAGAGTTACGGATGACTTTTCATCAACGTTGACCACTGTTACGCCGAATGAGTCGAGTTTGGCAGGCAATGGTTCAACACCCATCACCTCATTCAGATCAAAGTGCTGCAACCAGAAGTAAATCCTTGGGTTTGCCGGACACCAGTTCAATTGCACTATGACGATTTCAGCAAATCTATCGCTCAGCGCCTGGTTGCGTTGTTGTTGGCGAACCTCGAGCGGATTGAACGGTTTCGGGCCGATCCGGTTGAAGGTTTGTTGGTGTTGTCGTTCTGATCCTCGGGCTATTGATTTTGGCTCGAGATGCGCTGTGATTCAAAATACTCGAGGGTTTTGTGCCAGACTAAAGTGATGATTCCCTTTGAAGCACCTCTTTTTGATCTTGTCGAATGCAATAGCGAGCAAGAGAAAGAATTTATTGAGATTCTTCATAATCGTGCCAAGATTGGTGGATGGACAGCCGATTCTTGGCCTGCTGAAGATCGCATCATCTTGTCTGTTGATATTTCTAATCCTGATCCGGCGTGTCGCGTAATTCTCCGCACGCTTCGAATAGATTTTGATGGCATGACAACATGGTTGGGACCAGATGAGACATTTCAATTGGTCACCAATCTAAACCCAGATCATCCAGATGTAACAGTACTATCTGGAATTTCCATTTTCGAGGCAGCGACCAGAGCAGCAGACTGGCTAGAAAAAGAGATATGGCGATCTATTGTGCGCCAAGAGTGGGATCATTTGGACGAACGAGGGGTCGCGCCCCGTTTGTGGATAGTGCTTGATACGGGAGAAGCTCTTTGTTCACAGGGCCAACGGACGACAGCAATGGGACAACCAGAAAGGGTAATTCCCGTACCCTCAGATTTCTTCTGACCGCACAAAAAAGAACCGGGATCACTCCCGGTCCCTCTCGAGTTTCTGTTATTTCTTACGCCGTGACGTTGACTTTAACGCTTGGTCCCATCGTCGTCGTGATGAACACGGTTTTGACAAATTGACCTTTGGCCGTGCTCGGTTTCGCACCTTCAACCGCACTGTAAAGTGCGGTCAAGTTGTCCGCAAGCTTGGCGGCATCGAAGCTCGCTTTGCCAATCGGTGCGTGAACCACACCGGTTTTGTCGTTGCGGAATTCGAT
>JANOWZ010000537.1:0-15290 GCA_031418155.1 Deinococcales bacterium | reverse complement strand
GCGTTGGTGCTCGCGCCGAACCAGACGAAGGCCGGTCCAAAACTGGCGGTGCGTGACGTGAACGGCGCGTGGGTTTGGGTGATTGCGAACCTGCCCAAAGCGAACCTCGAGCAGATTGCGAATAGTGTCAATGGCCCGATCAACTTGCCGGAATTGATTCAGAAATTGGCCTTGCCAGAACCGCAAGCCAAATAACCTCGAGATGAAGAATCTCGTCATCGGAATTTGATGACAAGATTCTGACTGAACGTGACCACTCGAGATCGGCTCGAGGTTTACTTGCCCTTCATCGATCCCATCTCGACCTTGTCCTGCGCGACCACGAGATCGAAGGCCATCGCGTCTTTCCCATCGAGCGTGCCCATGGCGAAGATGCTGTACGATTTGCCCGCCGCAATCGACACGCCGCTGAGGTTTTTGACCACCGGGGTCATCTTGCCCGCCGGGACGATGTCGAGGTTCACACCCATCGGATTGACGAGTTTCGTGACCATCTTGCCGTAAGCGAGGTTCGAGACGATCTTGGCGTTTTTCATGTCCACCGCGAGCGCATCGACGTTCGGTGAACCGGGCGAAAGGTGATAAACGTTGATCTTGGCTTTCGATTTGCTCATCATCATGCTGCTGGCGGTGAATGCGGTCAGCTTGATATCCTTGAGCAAACCGGTCGCGGCAACGGTGTAATACGTGCCCGCTTTGAGGTCGAATTCTTGCTTCAAAACCTCTTTTTTGTCGCCATGAACCGTCACGAGGACCGAATGCTTACCGGCGGGAACATCACCGAACGAGGTCACCGCTTTGAACGCTGCACCATCAACCGTCTGCTTGCCATCCAAGAATACGTCCACCGCCGGGGCGTCCGGCGAGGCGTGAACGACCCGCACGTAAGCGGATTTATCCATCATTTGGGCGCTGGAGAGAACACCGAGGGTCAAGGCCGACATTGCTGCAAAAACCAATTTTTGATTCATTTGAAGCCTCCTAGAGATCCTTCAACCTCTGTCTTGGTATACGAACAGACTCGGGGTTTGGATGTGGAGGCAAGGAAATTTCAGCCCAGGGTTTGCCACAAGAATTCGTAGGTCAGTGATCGCATCAAGGCACGTTGCCGGTTGTTCGCCGCGCCACCGTGACCACCTTCGATGTTTTCAAAGTACAGCGCGTCATGGCCCTGCTCGAGCATCCGCGCCATCATCTTACGGGCATGACCAGGATGCACGCGGTCATCCCGGGTGCTGGTGGTGAAGAGGACTTTCGGGAATGGCTTCCCAGGTTTGAGGTTCTGGTACGGCGAGTATTGCTCGAGCGCCGCCCAATCTTCTGGATCTTCCGGGTTGCCGTACTCATCCACCCAGGATGCGCCCGCGAGCAGCAGGTGAAAACGTTTCATGTCCAAGAGTGGAACCTCGCAGACGACCGCGCCGAACAAATCTGAGCGTTGCACCATCACGGCTCCAACCAGCAAACCGCCGTTGCTGCCACCCTGAATGCCAAGGTGCGAACTCGAGGTAATACCGCTTGCGATCAACGCTTCTGCAACTGCAATGAAATCATCGAAGGCAATTTGCCGGTTGTGTTTCAAGGCCGCCTGATGCCAACGCGGACCGAACTCGCCGCCGCCACGAATGTTCGCCAGAACGTACACACCGCCACGCTCGAGCCAGGCAGAACCGGCCATCGCCGGATAGTACGGCAGTTCTGAGATCTGAAAGCCACCGTACCCATTGAGCATCGTCGGATTCTGCCCATCGAGTTTGATGTCTTCTCGATACACCACAAAGTACGGAATGCGTTCACCGTCTCTCGAGATCGCCTCGAGTTGCTGGACTTTCAGGCCGGTCGCATCGAAGACTGCGGGCAGTTGCCGCAAGGTTTTCAGGTTTTCACCGTCGGTCAATGCGAGGATGGATGGCATCAGGAAATCCTCGCCAAAGACAAACAATTCGTCGCTCTCAAAATGATTGACGGCTCCGACTTCAACGTTGCCCGCCACCAATGGAAGGTCACGCGAAGTCCAGGTTCCATTTTCAAACCGCCACGAGGTCAGTTTGGATTGCACGTTCTCGAGCGCCACCGTGACCAGCATGTTTTTCGTGCGCACAAAGTTGACCAGGCTCGAGTATGGGGTCGGTGCAAACAAGATGCTGAAATCTCGAGCCCCCGACAGAAATTGCTCGAGGTTGATGGCCAGCAATGCGCCTTGCGGGTACGTGACTTCGCCAATCTGCCAATCGGACCGCAGTCGAATCATCAGGTGTTCATTGAACGAAACCACATCGGCATCGTCAGGTTTCTCGAGCCTGACGAATGCATTGCCAACCCGCACGTGCTGTTCGTTGGTGTGAAACGTTTTGCCATGACCGATCCATTCGCGTGTGTATTCGGCATTGTGCTCGACAACCCCGAAGACCCAAACATCTTCTTCGGGAATCTCAAAAACCAGTTCGGCAGCCTCGAGTGGCGTGTCTCGTTTCCAGCGTTTGACTTGTCGGGCGTAACCGCTTTTGGTCAGGCTTCCCGGTCCAAAATCGGTGTTAACATAAAGCGTGTCACGGTCAATCCAAGACACGCCCGTTTTCGCTTCAGGAATCACAAAACCATTCGACACAAACTCGAGCGTGTTCAGGTCAAACTCACGCACGACCGTCGCATCGCCGCCGCCTCGGGAAAGTTTGACCAGCGCGTGACTGCATTCGGGTTCGAGGATATCCGATCCGACCCAGACCCAGTTTTCAGCCTCGAGCGTGGCGAGCGCATCCAAGTCCAAAACGGTTTGCCAGTCTGGATTGCCCGCAATGTATGAGGCTCGAGTGCAGCGTCGCCACAGGCCGCGGTCGTGGCTCGCATCTTGCCAGAAGTTGTACCACCAGCCGTTGCGATCCGCGACATAAGGAATTTTTGCGTCAGAATTCAGGATCCTCTCGAAGCGTTCACGCAGGGCCAAACCACCGGGCGTTTCGAGTTGTGCCAATGTCACGGCGTTGCGTTCGCGCACCCAAGCGAGTGCCGCATCAGAATCAACTTCCTCGAGCCACAGGTACGGGTCATTTTCGATCATGCGAGAGTATTTCATGGCTTCGTATGGGGCGCGTTAGACTCTGGTCGATGAGCTTAAAAGAATCTTTGCGCGGCGCGTTGATCGTTTCTTGTCAGGCCGATCTGGGCAGTCCATTCCGCGATCCGGTCTTCATTGTCGCCTTCGCCAAGGCCGCCAAGATTGGTGGCGCAAAAGCCGTGCGGATTCAATCGCTCGAGGATGTGTTGGCGGTGCGGGCCGCGATTGATGTGCCGATCATCGGTCTGATCAAACGTGATTTGGCAGATTTTGATGTCTACATTACGCCGACACCAAAGGAGGCTCGAGATTTGGTGCTGGCCGGTTCGCAAATCGTGGCCTTCGATGCGACGCGACGTTCCAGACCGCACAGTGTCCTCGAGTTGACACGGGCTGTTCATGCTGCCGGTGCGTTGGCGATGGCAGATTGCGCCACGATGGGTGATGCTCGAGAAGCCATTGCCGCCGGGGTGGATTTCGTCGGCACGACCATGAGCGGGTACACGCCAGATTCGCCCCGAATTCCCGGTCCCGATTTCGAGTTCATCCGGGAAGCCTCGAGCCTCGGTGTGCCAGTCATCGCTGAGGGCAGAATCTCGAGTCCAAGCGAAGCCAAACACGCCCTCGAGCTTGGAGCCTTCGCGGTCGTGGTCGGCAGTGCCATCACCCGGCCAGACGTGGCAACACGCTGGTACGCAGAAGCCCTCAAATCTGGGGCGCTCGAGTCATGAGCATCAACTTGCCCGCCGTTGCCCTCGATGTTGGTGAGGCCCGAATTGGATTTGCCAGCAGCGACGAGCAAGGCCGTTTCGCTTTCGGTCGCGGTTATCACACCCGAGGCAAGACACTCGAGGCCGATGTCCAAGCCATTCGTGAATTGCAGATGCGAGAAAATGCCCTGACTGTCGTCGTCGGCCTGCCGTTGCGCACCGATGGTCAGGATTCGCCCCAAACCATGCGAGTGCGTCAATTCGTGATCGCACTCGAGGCTGCCGGATTGCCTGTGGTCTTGCAAGACGAACGTTTCACCACCCGAATCGCCACGCAATCGCTGCAATCGAGTTCCAAGAAAAAACGCCAAGAAAAAGGCTTGACCGATGAGGCCAGCGCCATCGCCATCCTCGAAACCTGGTTGAGAAAAAATGTGGTTCGCCCCGCACCAGTGCTCGAGGATGAATTTGAAGACTGATCCGCCTGCACAACTCCCCTGCCCTTGAACCTACCTCCCTCGGTTGAGGGAGGGCGCTGCCGGAGGCAGCCGGGTGGGAGTTGCGCCGCGCCTCCCACCCCTCCGTCCCTCGAGTTTCAGTCAATGGTGTTGCTTTTCGCGTAACACCCACCCACTTGATAGACTGCTCGCATGACACCCCGCAAAACACTGGTCACCGGAGCCTCTCGAGGATTGGGTCGTGCCATTGCCCTGGAACTCGGACGGCAAGGCCATTCGATTGCCGTGCATTACGGTCGTTCTGCCGAGGAGGCGCACGCGGTTGCCGATGAGATCGCCTCGAGCGGCGGGAACGCCGTATTGGTCCAAGGTGATCTCTCCAGCAAGGACGGTGCGAAGGCCGTGGCGACCGAGGCAAGTGAGAAATTGGGTGGGCTCGAGGTGCTGGTGAACAACGCGGGCATCACCAAGGATGGTTTGGTCGTGCGCATGAAGGATGAGGATTGGGATGCGGTCCTCGAGACGAATTTGGCTGCGCCATTCGCCCTGATCCGTACCGCACTGCGCGGCATGATGGCTGCCAAATGGGGCCGAATCGTCAATGTCTCGAGCGTGGTGGGGTTGATGGGCAATCCGGGTCAGGCGAATTACATCGCATCGAAGGCGGGGTTGATTGGGCTGACCAAAGCGATTGCCAAGGAGTACGGCGGCAAGGGCATCACCTGTAACGCCGTCGCGCCGGGGTTCATCTCGAGCGACATGACCGACAAACTGCCGGAGAACGTGCGTGAAGGCTACCTCTCGAGCATTCCTGCGGGTCGTTTTGGGAACCCTGAGGATGTTGCTGCTGTGGTTGCTTTTCTGGCTTCGGACGCAGCCTCTTACGTCAATGGGCAAACGCTTGCAGTCGATGGTGGTTTGTTCGCGCATTGAAAAGCTTGGCGAAGGGCGAAGGTTCAAAGGCGAAGGGAACTTCAATATCAAAACCACTTCTCGAGCCCATCTTTGGCGCGTAGACGCGAGTCGCGGGTCGGCGGTCACAAGTTTTAAGCCCGTAACCTGTGACTTTCATTCATTTTTTTTCGGTGCGAGCGCCACATGCGCAATGTACGATCCACTGCCGTTTTTGGCGCGGTAGCGTTCGAGCAATTGCAGCATCTCGAGTTGCATGGCTTTCGCGTCCTCGAAATCCAGGCGCAGTTGGTCTTCCCAACCGATCATGATGGCGGGTGCGTTCGGCTCGAGCGGGTTGAGGTCAAGGGATCGCGATGGGTGTGCCCCGTGTCGCACACCAATCGAACCGTCTTCGTCGCGTGAAACGCACAGGCCAATGTCGCGCATGGCTGTCAAATTCACCATTTGCATGGCGGCCTCAAGAAAGCCTGCCAGAAACTTGCGGTAGAGCGGTTCATATTCGCACAGGAGCATGTCTTCGGGCGTGGCGAATGGCGTGGCCTCAAAGGGGATGAAGAAGACTTCGGCTTTGGCCCGGTAACATTTGATGGCCCGTCCTCGGCGTGGTTGTTCTTCGGTGATCTCGAGGAAACCGAGGTCAATCAGGCGTTGAAGTTGGTAGAGCAGGGTGTTGAGGCTGATGTTGAGTTCGCGTGCGACCTGATCGGCGGAGCAGGTCCGTCCGATGAATGGGCCGAGGAAGCGCAGCGTGTTTGGGGCGAGAAGTTCACTGGCGATTTTGGGGTCGTTCAACTCGATCACATGACTACTACGAAAGTTCTTCAGCATTCGTACAAGGTAGGTCCTAACCTCGGTTCAGGTCAAACCGGACCACGAAAGGACCACGAATGCACCCTCAAAAAACTGGACTCAACACGTCAACTTCGTCAGCCGCCCGAGGTCAAGCACTGATCATGCTCGAGCGCGTTGGCAAAACCTACCCGACTCCATCCGGCCCATTCAGCGCCCTGACCGACATCAGCCTTGAGGTTGACGCGGGCGAGTTCGTGGCGGTCGTTGGCAAGTCCGGCAGCGGCAAATCGACGCTGATCAACCTGATCACCGGGATCGACAGCCCCAGCAGCGGCGAAATTCACGTCGCCTCGAGTCCAATTCACACGCTCAGCCAGGAACAACTCGCGGTTTGGCGCGGCAAGAATGTTGGCGTGATCTTTCAATTTTTTCAATTGCTGCCGACCCTGACGGTCATCGAGAACGTGATGCTGCCGATGGATTTCTGTAACACCTACCCGACCCGAGAACGCTGCGCTCGAGCCCTATCGCTGCTCGAGAAACTCGGCATCGGCGAACAGGCCAACAAGCTTCCATCTGACCTCTCCGGTGGACAGCAGCAACGCGCCGCGATTGCTCGGGCGCTCGCCAACGATCCACCGATTTTGGTGGCGGACGAACCGACCGGCAACCTCGACTCGAGGACTTCCGAGGACGTGATGGAATTGTTTCAAACCTTGGTGCGTGAGGGTAAGACGGTCGTGATGGTCACGCATGAGCGCGACTTCAGCCGGTATTTTACGCGCTCGATCATCCTGGCCGATGGCATTCTCTTGACCGAGGCGGCGCAAACCAGGCTCGAGGTGCTGCGATGAGCCCACGTTGGCGCAAGCTGCTGGGTGATCTTCAGACCGCACAGGGTCGCATCGTGATGATGGTACTCGCCATCGCCGCCGGACTGTTCGGGGTCGGTGTGATCCTCGGGGCGTTCAGCATTTTGACCCGCGAGATGAGAACGAATTACCAGAGCACCAATCCGGCCAGCGCCCAACTCGAGTTGGATCGCGTGGACACAAGTCTGATCGAGAAGGTTCGTCAGCAACCAGGCATCGCTGCCGCTGAGGCGAGTTCGACCGTGCTCGCCAAAATCAGGGTCGCGTCCGGTGAGTGGATGCCGCTGTTGCTGTTCGTGATTCCAGATTTCAAAACGCTCGAGATCAACCGGTTCAAACCCGAATCCGGCGCGTGGCCGCCACCGACCGGCAGCATCCTGCTCGAGCGTCAAGCATTGACACTGATCAAAGCCCGCGTGGGTGAGCGCCTGGATGTGCAAACACCGAACGGCTCGAGCCAACCGATCCTGATCTCGGGCACGGTTCACGATCCGGGGCTCGCGCCCGCCGGTCAGGAACAGACGGCCTGGGCGTATGCCACGCCCGCCACACTCGAGCAACTCGGTGAGGGACGCGATTTGCAGATCCTCAAGGTGATCGTTCGCAATCAAGCTCGAGACGTGAAGGCGATTGAGGCAACGATGGGAAATCTGGCCCGATGGTTGAAACGACAGGGTCGCACCGTCGAACAGATTCGCATTCCGCCGCCGGGAATGCACCCACATCAAACGCAGATGACGACGATCCTGACGATGCTCTTGCTGTTCAGCGTGCTCGCGCTTCTACTCAGTGCCGTGCTGGTTGCCAACACCATTGCCGCGCTCCTCGGGGCACAGGTCCGACAAATCGGCGTGATGAAAACCATCGGGGCTCGCACCTCGCAAATCACTGGCCTGTACCTCGCACTGATCGGTCTGATCGGTCTGACCGCCACCGTGATCGCGTTGCCGCCCAGCCTCGCCGCCGCCCGTGGCCTCTCGAGCGTGATCGCCGAACTGCTGAACTTCACGATCACCAGCAACGCGGTTCCCGCTTGGGTGTTTTCGGTGCAGATCGCCTCGGGCATTCTCGTGCCAATCCTGATCGCGCTCGTGCCGATCCTGTCGGCAACCCGGACGACGGTTCGGCAGGCGCTCGATGATGTGGGCGTGAACCGCAGTTCTTTCGGGGCCGGATCGTTCGATGCGCTGCTCTCGAGGATTCGCGGGCTCGATGGCACGCTGTTGCTGGCCTTGCGCAACACGTTCCGCCGTCGAGGACGGTTGCTGTTGACCCTGGGCCTGCTCGCCTCGGCGGGCGCAATGTTCCTGACCAGCCTGAACGTCAAGGCGGGCTGGGAGCACACGCTCGAGGATGGTGCTCGAGACCGGCGTTACGATTCAGAAATTCGTTTCAACCGTTTTGAATCGCTCGAGCGCGTGCAAACCGTGCTGAATAATGTTTCCGGTGTGCAATCGGTCGAAGCCTGGAACCGCACGCCCGCCGCCGTGACCCGACCCGATCACCTTGAGGTTCTGCGCACCTACCCGGACGGTGGTCACGGCAGTTTCATGTTGCGTTCGATGCCCGTGAACAGTAACTTGATTCGACTCTCGTTGATGGCTGGACGCTGGCTGCGACCGAACGACACGAATGCCATCGTGCTCAATCACTCGGCAAAGGCGTTCTTCCCGACACTCGAGGTTGGCGATCAGGTCAGCCTCAATCTCGGGGGAAAATCAGCGACCTTCAAACTGGTCGGGGTTGCTCGAGAGTTGATCTCGCCTGCCAGCGCCTATGTCTCACCCGAAACATTCAACCGGGTCATGGGAAATGGAGCACGCACGAACGCCGTGCGGATCGTGCTCGAGGATCACGACTTGGCGAGCGTTGCGACTGTCAGTGGACAGGCTGAACAGGCACTCGAGCGGGCCGGAATCGGGGTGAGCATCAACGTTTCCGAAACCAAGCTCGACAGTGCCTTGAACGGTCACGTCTACATCCTGATTTTCGCACTGATCTCAATGGCCGTCCTGATGGCCCTCGTTGGTGGCTTGGGCCTGATGTCCGCGATGAGCACCAGCGTGATCGAACGCACCCGAGAGTTCGGCATCATGCGCACCATCGGCGCTCGAGGTGGCACGATCCTGCGCAACGTCATCGTTGAGGGAGTGTTTATTGGCTTGCTGAGTTGGTTGATCGCACTGCCGCTTTCCCTGCCATTCTCATATGGCATCGGCAACTTGGTCGGATTGCTTGCGTTTCGCTTCCCGCTCGAGTTGACGGTTTCACCTGCGGCGCTGCTCATCTGGTTCGGCGTGATCGTGATCGGTTCGGTCGCGGCAAGTGCGTACCCGGCATGGACGGCTTCGCGCCTGACGATCCGGGAAACCCTCGCCTACCTGTAAAAACCCAGCAAGCAAGCTCGAGCCTTCAAAGGAGATCCTCATGACCCAGACCACGAAACGCAAAATTGTCACCACCCTCATCCTCCTCGCCGTACTTGGCGCACTTGGCTACACCGCCCACACGCTCAACCTGATCGCAGTCATACGCCAGATGCACGGGGGTTAACCCGATCAACCCATTTGGTCATAGATCACTTCTCGAGCCTGTCCAAGGCGCGTAGACTCGAGAAGTGAATTTCGCTGATCTTTTTACCCTTGCGCAGCGTGGCCTGATGCGTCGCCCCGTGAGGACACTCTTGACCGTGTTGGGCATTGTCGTGGCGGTCGCGTCGATGGTGATTTTCTTGTCGTTGGGTGAGGGTTTCCGCAAGGCGCTCGGTTCCGAGATCGGCAACATTGGCCCGGACATCACGGTTTCACTGGCGGGAAACGATTCCTCGAGTATTTTTGGCAGCCCGATTCCCGATGTGCCCATCGAGAATGTGGCCCGTTTCGAGGGCGTGGCCAAGGAGTTGGGCATCACGCAGATCATTCCGTTTATTTTGACGGCCCGAGGCAGTTTTTCGGGCAGCGGTTACGCCATTGCGGGTTATCCGTATGAGCGTGTGAGTTTGAACGATGTCTACCCAAGTTTGAAGTTGTTGGAGAAAAACGGTGGTCGGTTGTTCACCAAAGAGGACGCGAGTGCCAACGTCGCGGTGGTTGGGGCGCTCGCGGCAAAGACCGCCAACCTGCAATTGGGTGATGAATTGCGCATCTCGAGGTCACAACGGTTCAAGGTCGTGGGTGTACTCGAGAAGGGCGATGGTTTTACGGATTCGGTGATTTTCGTGCCGTTCACGGCGTTGCAGAACGCTTTGGGGATTGAGGGTCGGGCGACCGGCATCGCATTGAAATTGACGGATTCCGGCGCGGCGAAAACGGTCGCAGCGGATTTGAACAAGCGTTTCACGGATTTGTCGGCAAAAACGCAGGGTGATGTCTTGAAGATTTTGGACAAAGCGATTGCGATTGGCGATGCGTTCCGTTTTGGGATTTCCCTGATCTCGTTGATTGTCGGTGGTCTGGCCGTGGCAAACACCGTGATGATGGGTGTGTACGAACGAACTCGAGAGTTCGGTGTGATGCGGGCGATTGGTGCGAAACCCAGTTTCGTGTTTTCACTCGTGGTGCTCGAGAGTTTGTTGATCGCCATGATCGGTGGTGCGGGCGGCGTGGTCCTCGGGTACATCGGAACGCTGGTGGTGAATTTTGCGGTGCGTGATTTGATCGGTGTGGCGATTGCAGCAATCACATTTCGACTGGTCGCGTTGGCAGTCGGCGTCGCGGCTGGCCTCGGCTTACTCTCTGGCTTGCTACCGGCCCGAACCGCGAGCCGTTTGGTGATCACGCAAGCGTTGGGAAGAAACTGATGTTGGCCGAAATTCCAGTCAAAGCACAAACCATTCTCGAGGCTCGAGACATTTCCAAGGTCTACCCGAGCGGCGAGGAAACCATCACGGCACTGAACCATTTAACGCTGGGGTTTGAAGCTGGACGGATCACTGCAATTGTTGGCCCGAGCGGTTCGGGCAAAAGCACGCTCTTAAACTTGTTGGCTGGGTTCGACAAACCCTCGAGCGGCGCGGTTTCGCACAATGGGAATGACCTCTCAAGCATGAACGAGACGCAGTTGGCGGCGTATCGGCTCGAGCATTTCGGTTTTGTCTTTCAGAATTACAACCTGATCAGCATTTTGACCGCTGCCGAAAACGTCGAATTGCCACTCACGCTCGAGGGCATTCCTCGGGCGCAACGGGCAAAAATCTCGAGCGAATTGCTGGGGCGCGTCGGCCTCAGCAAACGCATGACACATTTTCCAAATCAACTTTCTGGCGGCGAGCAGCAGCGCGTGGCGATTGCTCGAGCACTTGCGGCGAACCCGAGTGTGTTGTTCGCGGACGAACCGACCGGCAATCTGGATTCGGCCACTGGTCGCGGCATCCTCGAGTTGCTGACCGAACGCGATTCTGGCTCTGAAGCGCGAACACTGATTTTGATCACGCATGACATGGAAGTGGCGGCACGGGCGGATCGGATTGTCCGCATCCGTGATGGTGCTTTGGAAAAAGACTGATTCTCGAGATTGGTGGGTTGAGATTGAGGTCAGATTTTCATCGGCTCGATTTACACTGAACCAATCCCGTGACCACCCCTCGAGAGGTTGAACCCATTCGCAAACGCTTGTCTGGACTCGCCGCCCGTCGGGCCGGGTTTGCGCTGGGCTTGCAGGGTTCGGCGGGCATGGGCAAGACATTCACCGTGCTCGAGGTCTTGAAGGGCGCGTCTTGCCAAACAATTTCGGTACGGGCCGTCGCACCAGTCTCGAAGCTGATTCGAGCATTGCCGCGTCCGAAACGCCTTGCGGTTTGGGTGGAACGCGAACTCGAGCAACCCGAACCGTCACCCGAGGCGATCATGGCGCTGCTGCTTGGCCTCGCACCGTTGGTGATTCACGTCGAGGACTTGCACGAATGTACGAATGCACAACTCGAGGGCTGGCAGGTTTTGGCGCAATCCATCACGCAGGCTCGAGGCTTGGCGTTGATTGCCACCAGCCGCACGGCACTGCCCGAACCGTTCGAGATGATCATGCTCGAACCGCTCTCGAGCGAGGCATCCAAGCAATTGCTCGAACATGAAGTTGGCGCAATCCTTCCAGCCGAGGCGACCGCCTGGATTCACGCTCGAGCGGCGGGCAATCCACTGTTCACGCTCGAGTTTTTTCGTTCCCTGACGCGGCGCGGTTTTGTTTGGAGCGATGGTTCGCGTTGGCATTGGCGGGTTCCAGACCGTGATGTGTTGCCAGTGACGGTCGAGGCGATGATCGAACGGGCCATCAACGAAGCTTGTACAGACAGCGAAACCAGAATCGCACTCGAGGCGCGGGCGTACCTCGAACACCGTGAACCGAATTCGAAACTCGAGCCTGAAGTCTGGGCGCAGGTTGCGGGCCTCAAGATGGATGTCCTCGAATTGGCCGAACGAAACTTAACCGCTCATGGTGTGTTGAACGTTTCTGGTTTTGTTCACCCGCTGTTCCGTGAAGTGCCAATCAAAAACATCTCCAAGCATCTTCGACAATCTTTTGCCCGTCACGCACTCGAGGTTTTGCCGCTTCTTGCCCCTACAGCGGCACCTGGCGGGCCTGGGGCGCTCGAGATTGGGGCATCGTTCATTGAGGATGCGCAACTTGGATTTGAACATTCGCTCGAATTGCTGATGAAAGCCGCCGGGCAATCCAAAACACCGGGTCGTTGGTTGGCGCTGGCGGTCGAATTCTCCAGCGGTCAGGACCGTGCTCGTTTGGCGCTCGAGGCGGCGCGAGCGTTACAAAGCTCAAATCTGCCCAAGGCAACAGCGTTGGCTGAACTCGCCGCCAAGTCCGTTGGGGCAACCCATGAAGCCATTTACTTTTGGGCTGCACTTTTGGCCGAACAACGCCAGACCGACGAGGCCGAACAAGCCTATGCCTTGCTGCCCGAATCCGAACTGAACTCCACCTCCGGGTTAACACATCGGTTGATCAACCTCAACCAAGCGGGCCTGTATGCCAAAGTGGTTCAGCTTTGGGATGCACATCCAGAAATGCATCTTGATCCCAATCCCGAGGCACTTGCGATGGTGGTGCTATCCCTGAGTTCCTCAGGTGATGCGATCCGGGCTGAACAATTGTGTGATGTCTTTCTGGCGTTACCCAATTTGCCACCGTTTCGGCAAGCGCAACTGCTGGCAGGGCGTGGCGTGTTGCGCTTGCGCCAAGGGCAAAGCAGTGCAGCAGAGGCGTTTTTTACACAGGCACTCGAGATTTTTGAACGCTTGGGCATTGAACGGTCCATCGCGGCCACCCATTTCAACCGTGGGTACTCGTTGGCATCCAGAGGTCAATACGAGGATGGGTTAAACGACTTACGAGAAGCCGCTCGTGTTTGGGCTCAGATCGGAAATCTTCACTGGGCCGCGTATGCCTTTGTCAGGATTGGCGACACACTCACCGATGTTGGTCGTTTTGAGCAGGCAGAAGAGCACTTGCTCGAGGCGCATGACACGTTGTCTCAGGGTGCCGTGAGCGAGTCGTTTTGCGATGCGCTCCTGGCATTGCACACACTGCATAAGAAATGGCGTGCTCCGCACAGTGCAACGCTGATGTACAAATACGCAAACACGGCACTCGAGATCGCCAACCAACTCTCGATCCCCCGCATGCGTTGTCAAGCCTTAGATGCCCTTGCCGAAGCGGAGTTGGTTCAGCGCAGGCCAGCGATTGCGCTTGCGTTGAGTGATCTGGCAATCACAGAAAACAGTGGCGTCGGTATTCCACCAATGCTGGCATTCGCGCAGTTGACTCGAGCCCATGCCTTGCTGGATCTCGGCGACAAACCAGCAGGCATTTTGGTGTTACAAGAGGCCGCGAGCACGTTCCGAAGCATTGAAAAGCCACGTATTGTTCAAGCACTCGAGATAGAACTGCTCGCTCTTGACGGGGATTGGGTGGCAGCCAAGGGTGGGTTAAAAACAGCACGTGTCGAGGGCAACTCTTGGGCCGTGGAATACGTGGAGCGTCACGTTCCAGCATTGATAAGCTCGGAAACCAGTTCCAGTCCATCACCAGCAACCCATCTCGAGGTACTCGGAAACATGCAGGTTGCGCATGAAGGTAAAACTGAAAGCGTGCGCGGACAGAAGCGCAAGGAATTGCTGGCGGTGCTGCTCGAGGCGCGAATCTTGGGTCGATCTGAAGTCACGATGCTCGAGTTATTCGACGCGCTCTACCCGAATGTTTCAGAGTCCGAAGCGGCATCGGGTCTGAAACAAACCGTCTTCAAGGTGCGTTCGAGTTACGGACAGAACACGATCACGACCACCGCGAACGGTTACGCCCTCGGTGCGATCACGAGCGATGCAGAAACGTTTTTGCGCGATACCGACACGCGACTCTGGCGCGGCCCGTACCTGCAAGATGCGAACCTAGAGCCTTCAGCATCCGTGCTCGAAGTCTTGACGCTGGCCTTGCACGCCAAAGCGGAAACCTTGCTCGAGATGGACCCGAAAGAGGCCGCTCGGGTGGGCAGAATCCTGCTCGAGACCGACCCGTATGACCTCAAAGCGTTGCGCCTCGTTTGCCAAGCCTTGAGGGCACTCGAGAACCACCGTTCGCTCTCAAGGTTGTACGTGGATGCCCGAGAGAAACTGCTCGAGGTGGGCGAAACATTGCCGGAACGCTGGCAGGACTTCTTACCGGCATAAACCGCTCGAGAAGAAACCCGCATCAAACCGAGTCCCGCGCAAACTGCCTTCAACGAAGGAGGCAGCAGTGAAATCGGTCAGCAAACCAACTGCCATCGCATACCGGTTGTGTCCGAAATGCTTTCGGGCCGTTCCTGCCGCGAGTGGCGAAACGTACTGCGCGAACGACGGTGAACGCCTGCTCGAGACTTGCCCGGAGTGCGGGGCGCAAATCACCAGTCCTTACGCCCGTCATTGCGTGGCGTGCGGACGCGAATTAAGGAGGAAATCATGAAGCACAAACTGATGCTGTTGGGATTGATGTCTTTGGGATTGATCGCTGTTCTTGCCGCGTGTGGTGGAGGCACAAGCACGCCGACACCCGATCCATTCTTCAAATCCGAAGACGGGTTTGGCAAGACCCTGCCTGAGGGTGCTCAGACCATCACACCCGAGGAGTTCAAACGCCGCGTTGCTGCCGGTGAAGGTCAAGTCATCAGCAAGGCCAATTTTGAGGCAATCAAGAAGGCGGACGATGCGCTGGTGCTCGAGGATCAAAAACTGGTACAACCGATCATCGATGCGCACCCGGAATACGGTCTGAAAATTGCTGCGGCGAGCCCGAAGGATTTGAACACCGATGGCGATCAGCTTGCCGATGTCGATGGCACGTCGCGCACGCTGATGGGACGGCGTTGGCACCTCGCGCAGATCGCCTCGAACTTGCGCACCTTCCCGAGCCTCGAGAATCAACGCCGGGTTTACAGCGATTTTCGTGATGAGTACGTCAATGCGATCAAGGACGTGGACCCAACCGCCGAGGCATCCCTACCGAG
>JANOWZ010000536.1:0-4274 GCA_031418155.1 Deinococcales bacterium | reverse complement strand
CCAGCCGCAAGGCCCAGCAATAAATTCCTCGAGCGATAGAGGACTGAAACGGCGTTGTGTACACGTCAACTTGTGGTAATCCACCTCCAGCAATAAATTCCTCGAGCGATAGAGGACTGAAACTCAGCCATTGCTGTTGCAGTGTCTTCAAAGCTTCGACCAGCAATAAATTCCTCGAGCGATAGAGGACTCAAACCTCTGGTTTACCAGAACTCGAGCGGGCCTTGCAGAAACCCAGCAATAAATTCCTCGAGCGATAGAGGACTGAAACGCGCTGTGTGGTGGCATTTGGATCACAGCGAACGCCAGCAATAAATTCCTCGAGCGATAGAGGACTGAAACTTACTGCTTGAGGCGAAACACAAGTTGTAATTTATCACTCATTGGATTGAAATATTATCAGAAATCTGATAGAGTCTGCCCATGCCTAAGACTCAAGCACTTCCCGTTCAATGGAACCTGGCACAGTACCTCGAGCGTCAGCGCGTCACGCCGCACGCCCTGATGAAAGAGACCGGTTTATCACCCAACACGATCTACCCCATCGTTCGGGGCGAGGCCAAAGCCGTCAGTCTCGAGACGTTGGGCGTGATCGCCGCTGGAATCGAATCCCTGACCGGGCATCGTCCCGATGTCAAAGACTTGTTCGAGATCACTGACCTGCTGGATTCCAAGCCAGGGGCAAAACTGGCCGAATTGCTCAAACATGCAAAACCACCCCTCACGGCTGAACAATTGCTCGGGCCGGACGATTGGACCGAGGAGGAACTCGAGGCGGGCCGTCAGGCTGAACTGGAAATGCAGGCGGAAAAGAAAAAGCTTCGTGTGCGGGTCAGCAAACGTGAACTAGAATTGCTGAGGATCATGTCTGAGGAGCCACTGGAAGCCGAGTCGGTGAAGCCTCAATGAGCACCGCCCTGGTGCTGGACACGAACATCGTCAGTTACCTGTTCAAACGCACAAAAGAGGCCGCGCTGTACTTGCCGCATATCGCAGGGAAAGCCCAATTGATCTCGTTTCAAACGGTGGCTGAACTCGATTACGGCATCCTCAAAGCCAACTGGGGCATCAACCGCATCGAACAACTCGAGGTGTACCTGACCAGATTCACGGTCGTCCCACACACCCGCAGCCTGTCGCAATCATGGGCAGAGGCCAAGAACCTGGCGCAACTCAACGGACGACGCATTGAGGCGGCTGATGCTTGGGTTGCAGCGGCAGCCCTCGAGTACGGCGTGCCATTGGTGACGCACAATCCAAAAGACTTTCTGGGAGTTACAAGCCTCCAGGTCATCACCGAGGTTTAATCAGACTCTAGGCGCGGGAGGGGGCAAGCCCCCTACGCCCAAGCCCGCTGATCGGTCCCGCACCCACCCAGCTTCCTCCGGTCGCCGGGGCGAACCCGGCAGTCTTCGGCGACCCCCCAGATGGTCGGTGTTGTCTGGGATGGGGCGTCGGCTGCGTTCTGAATTGTACCCCTGGCGTTGACGTTCAAGCCTGCCGGAAAGGCACCGGCACGAGCTTGCGCCTGAACTCGGCGGTGCTGTCGATCAGAAGAGCCCGTCGTTGCGTAGATGTCACGGGCGCTGCGGGCTTGACCTGCGTGTCGAGACGGTAAATCCCAACACCCGGAGGGGTGAAGGAGGGGACGCAACCGCGAAAAACGGGGGCGAATTCAAACAGGTTCGACTCGGGAATCTCGAGCGGACAAAAGCAGGCCAGTCATGCAACAGAGTGTCATCAGCGTCGGGCAATTCGTCAATCACCTCAACCTCGAGCAGCAATCCCTGGTGACCTTGACCGAGGAGTCTTTCGTGCAGTTCATGCGCACCGAATTCTCGAGCCTCGATGACCGTGGGGCGCAGGTCCGGCAGGACTTGTACACGGCGGCACGGGCGAAACTCGCGGGAGCAAGGGTGCTCGTGGACATAACACCCGGCGAGCAGTTCGCGGGCGTGGCCCTGACTCGGGTCGTCTGCAAGCTCGAGGCGCAACTGCGGGCACAGGCCCGGAGCGGCAAGAAACCGGCGATTACAGCTTGGCACCGGGCAAACGTCGATGCGGCCAAACGGTTCAGCGCGGACTCGAGGGACGAGGTCAAACGCTTGACGGCTACCAGCAAAACCCACATCTACCGCGATGAAGTCCAGCACGATCCGAGCCTCAAATCCGAGAAATCCTGGTGGGTGGCCTACGGCGGCGTGCGCTTCAGGGCGAGCGTCAAAGATGTCTACTCGAGGGCGACGATGGCAACGGCGGGCGAACTGCACCTGCACGGCTTGGCCTACCTCGAGTCGCAATGCAATGCCATCAACCGTGGGCGCGTGCAGATTCCTGGCTTGAACCCGTCCGCGAACCTGACCGAGGAACTCCTCGAGACGGGCCACACGGCACACTTCGAGGCTTCGAGCCGCACGACCGGGTACGGACGGATCGAACTCGATGGCATCGATGTTGGACGGGTGCGCTGCTGGACCGAGAACGAACCCGAACCAACGGAGCACGGCGGGCGGGTGCGTGGCGGCAGCGCCAAACGAATTGCGGCCCCGCTTGCACTGGCGGCTCGGGTCTTGCGGCCCGGTGAGGCTCGGGTCGTGCGCTTGGGCTTTGAGACCGTCTACGGCCTGGGCACACGCAAAGGCGCGATCTGGTTGCGTGGCACGGCGGATGCGGAGGTGCTGGCGTTGGTCGCGTCTCGGCTGGCTCGAGCGCAGCGGTGAAGCGTTGTGCTTCGTTCGAGGGCGGTGGGACTTCGGTCTCATCGCCCTTTTTTGTTGCGGTGGATTCTGGGTTTCTCGTTGGCTGGGCAATTTGGTCAACGTCGGAATGGCGCACGATTCAGTCAGTCAACCAGCCAAACAGACGAACCGATCAGCCTGAACCTGCGAAGGCGAGTTGATCGTTCACGGTCTTCGCGGCCTCAAGCACACCCCGCTTGACCCCGCTTCGCCCGAGCCCGACCTCTGGAACCAAAGGAGGTCGGTCAACGCAGCACTTCACCCGTCTCGAGCCTCGGCCCGATGTTCATTGGCCCGAAGCTCACTCGCATCACGGTTGGCCCGAGGCCAGCCGTTGGAGGTTCACATGTCTGATTCAGCTTGGATTCTTCCCCTTCAGTCCCGCTTCGCCGAACCCGTTCATGGGATCACGCACCTTGAGGTGCCGATTACAGCCGACCTCGAGCGGCAAGTTTCACTGGCTCGAGCTTGGTTCGATGCCTGTCCCGATCCATCACTGCACATTCAAACCTTCACCGTGGACGTGAGCCTGCTCGAGCAGCGCGGCTTCAACGAGGCCGGAGTCCCTACGTATCCGGCCAAGCTCGAGGTCTCCGAGCAGGTTACGGTCTACTCGCTTTTGCACATCTCGCGGGATGGCGTTTGGTTAGAGGTGTACACGCGCGAGGACGACGTGCTCGAGTCGCGGGTGGTGCCCTTCGAGAACGTGCCGGTCGTTGAGGTTGCAACAACCAGCAAAGATCTCGAGAAGCCGCCGGGTGCAGAGGCCGATCACGGCCCCAGAGATTCGGTCAGCCAGATCACGCTGGCCCTCGAGATCAAGATCGAGCACGCCAACGCATTCGATGACCAAGCCCGCGAGGAACTCCTGCGCAACCTCGAGTTCGCGCTCGAACAGCAACGCAACGGCGATTGCCTCGCGCCGGAGAGTCTGAATGCCGTGACCCGAGACTTCTGCTTTCGCATCCTCGACACTTTCCAACTGGAGGCCCAATGACCGCCCGAACTCAACCGCAAGCCCACCTACAAACCCACATCCAACCCGATCACGCCCCAATCGAAGGGGAGATTCTCTTGCCAGCCGAACCACTCGAGCCCGCCACCGCCAAGCGCCGCGAGCGAGCGAACGCCACCGCCATCGCGCTCGCCCGAGGGCTTCAACTCGAGGGCCGTCAACTTACGCCCGAGGAGCGTGCGGTGCTGCTCACCTTCAGCGGTGCGGGCGGCACCGAGACGATCACGGACCCGACCAGCGAAACTGGTGATGGCAATACGCTCGGTGTGCTCAACGAGTACTACACCCCGACGGGTCTCGCCCGAGCCGTCTGGACGATCCTCGAGCGGTTGGGATTTCGCGGCGGTCTGGCGCTCGAGCCCTCGGCGGGCACGGGTGTATTCCTCGAGACGGCACCCGCCAGCGTGAAGTTCACGGCGGTCGAACTCAACCCGGATGCCGCGCTGATCAACGCGCTTTTGCACCCACGGGCGACGGTTCGCGTGATGCCCTTCGAGCGGGACCAGCAGCACACCGGCGAA
>JANOWZ010000535.1:0-9138 GCA_031418155.1 Deinococcales bacterium | reverse complement strand
GCGACAACCAGAGCCCACTCGACGACTGGCTCGAGTCTGTCACGCCCGGAACGAACCTCGCGCCGCCACGCCTGACCGAATCGCCACAGGTTGAAGCGGTGGGATTGCGCTTGCTGGCGCTCGCGCTGGTGCTGCTGGTCTCGATTCACGGATCGCTCTTAGCGAACCGCAGTTATCTGCGTACCTACGACGCACTGATTCACATTTTTTTCGGTTCACATTACGCCCAAGCCTGGTTTGACCCGTGGGAGCCACGTTGGTACACCGGCTTCTCGACCGTCTCGTACCCACCGTTGGCACATCAGTTGATCGCGGTGCTCTCGAAAATCATGGACCTGCGCGATGCCTTCGCTGTGGTACAGATGCTGGCATTGATCGTTTGCGTGATCGGCGTGTATCGCTTCTCGAGGACCGTTTTCCCGCCACGCCCGAGCGGGTACGCAGCGCTCGCGTTCGTGCTCTCGAGTTCGGTGGCCGAAACCGTTCACCTGTTCGGTCAGTTGCCAACGATGCTCTCGCTTGGATTCTTGTTAAACGCCGTGCCGTTCGCGCACCGGTACATGATCGATGGGCGCAGGGTGAACCTGTACCGAGCCGTGGCATTCATGGCCGCGACCACCGCCGCGCATCACGTGACAACCGTCTTTGGCAGCGTGTTTTTTCTCGGACCGATCATCGGGCAAGTCTGCTGGAACGCCCTGCGCTTACCGCGTCCGCTCGAGGCTCGAGGCAAAACATTTCAGGCCCGAGTGCGGCGGCTCGTGTACCGTGTCGCGCCGCAGTTGTTTCGTGCAGGGTTTCTTGGCGTGTTGATCTTGACGGCCTTGATCGTGGTCGTCTTTCCGTACTGGGTTTGGTCGCGCTCCGACCCGATTCTACAAACGCCGATTCCTCACGCCAGCCGTGACAATTTCTTGCTCAACCCAACCGCTGGTTTGGTGTTTTTTTTGCTACCCTGGGCGAGTTCGATTCTGATTTTGCCGTACACACTTCGCCAAGCGTGGCGTGAAAAACGCAGGTTCCTCGCCGCAAGCCTGTTCGTCCTGTTCATGCTCGGCACGGGCGGAACCACGCCGCTGCCGAAACTGCTTTTGCGCAGCGCCTTCGACATCCTGACCCTGGATCGCTTCACCTTTTGGGCCACGATCCTGATCCTGCCGTTCATGGGGCAGACCCTTGAGAGCCTGTTGCACGGACACTTGCGCCGCTGGTGGAATCGGCATTTGGGCCGCCTGTTGCGTCGCACCCTGATCTTCACGTATTTGCTCGGTGTGGTGCTGTTGGCGATCTGGATTTCGACGCTCTCGCGTTACCGTCTGTTCCAACCCGAACCGATTGATGTCAAACCGATCACTGCTTTCCTCGAGAAGGACGAGCACTGGCGGTATCGCTATTTGACGCTCGGTTTCGGCGATCAGATCGCGTGGCTCTCGGCGAACACCAAGGCGCTGACCCCAGACGGCAATTACCATTCGGCCCGCCGTCTGATCGAACTGACCTCGAGCCCGATAGAACGCTTGGATGGCGCGAAATTCACCGGCGTTCCCGGCATCGGCAGCCTCGAGCAGTTCTTGACGCAACCCGAAAAATTCAATTTGAAATTCGTGTTTTCCAATGACACGTATTACGATCCGCTCTTGTTCTTTTCGGGCTGGCATCGCGTCTCGCGCCTCGAGAACGGCCTGATGGTCTGGGAACGCGAGGACGTACCGCCGCTGCCCGAGCGTTTACCGCGCCGCAACATTCCGCTGTGGCAACGCGCCATGTGGGGCATCCTGCCGCCACTCGCGCCGCTGCTGGCCCTGGCGAGCCTGCGGCTCAGGCCGCGCCCCGTCACGGTGCCGCTGTGGGCCAGGAATCGCCTCGGACGGCGTTGGCTGCGGTGGTTCCGGCAGGATCGGCAGGTCGCCCCAGATGTGTCGTTGCTGAACGTCCAACAGTTGGCACAGGACTCGAGCAGGGTCATCGATACCCATTTGACAATTCCGGGATTGATCGTCACGCCCGTGTCCAACCTGTTGGCCCGTTGGTTGCCGCACTTCTCAAGCCGCAAACGCTGGCTGGTGTTGCTGGCGCTGACCGTGACCTGCACCATCTTTGTTGCCCTGAACCGACCCGCACCGACCCCGAGCACGGCAGCCGAAGCCTACTGGGACGACATCGACTTTCAACGCTACCGCAACGCTTTTGCACGGCTCGAGCCGAAAGATGGATTGGATTTTGACCGCTTCATGCTTGACCTTTCCGTGCGTGGTGGTCTGCGCAACGGGTACGCCAAACTCGAACGTTTGAACAGCCAAACCATCGCGCTCGATGGCAACGAATCGCGCCCGAAACTCGGAGATCGGGCGTTGGTGCGCACGCACTTGGTTTGGGCGACCAGCCTCAGCCGACTCGAGGAGGACGTGACCCAGGAACTCGAGTTCGTGGCGCAAACTTGGCGCATTGTGGCCCGCCCGCTGACCAAAGTCCGCGCCAAGGACCGTTTCTCCGAAGAGGCCACCGTCCAGTATTACTACCGTCCGCGCCGCCTGACCACCGAGACCACCGCCGCCGGAGATGTTCTTGACCGTCCACAACTCGCGGTGATCGGTTCACGTTTGGTGGCCCACACTTTCGAGCGCGAGGGCCGCGACCCGCAGGGCCGTCCGACCCGCACCCTCGAGCGGGCATTGGCCGTGGTCGGCGAATTGCAAAACATCGATGCCCGTCCAGCCGACGTGACCCTGACAGCGATCCTGCGTGACCGTGATGGTTGGGAGTTGCGGCGCAACAACGCCGGAACCGCGATCCTGCACAAGCTCTTGCCTGGAGAACACACGCCGTTTCGCGTCGAGTTCCACGGGGCGGAGGCCCCAAACCGAATCGCAGACGTCTTCTCGTTTGAGGTCTTCGCCAAGGCCGTCGTCACAGGCCGCGACCTCGAGCGTTCACTGGCCGCTTGGGTGACACCCACAGCGACGATGCTGCGGGCAACGATTGCCAACACCGGCACGCGAGAGGCCACCGTGCCTCGAGCCCTGATCAGTCTCTACGATGCCAACGGTCTGGCTTGGGTGGAGGAACGCGCCATCATCGACGCGATCTTGCCGCGAGAGTCCCTCGAAACGACCTTGCCGAGCACCCTGCCCGCCGGTTACGAAGTGATTTTGGGTCAAGCCAAAAGCAACGACAAACGCACGGTTTTCGATTCGGGCAGCACCGCCCGAGGGCGGGCCGTGACCGCGCCGCTGATCGGCGTGCCGGGATTGAACGCCTACCGCGTGCAGTTGCAGGCGTTCGAGGCGAACCCGTGATTTGGCTCCGGCGTGCTCGAGCCCTGTGGGTGTTGGTCGTCTTGTTGCTTCCCTTGCACTGGCTGCGGCCGTTGATTCTCGAGGCCGCCACAACCAACGCACCAGTCCTTGCGGTACAACCGAAACTCGAGGTGCTGGCAGATCGCAAACAGGTGCAATTCAAGCTGCGTGACCCTCGCGGTCAGGACTTGATCGCGGGCGTGCCGTGGAAGGCGATCCTCTACACGCCCGCCGGACCACTCATCACTCGAGGGTTAACCGAATCGAGCCGGACGAGCACGCTGTGGATTTGTCACACTCGCGCTGGGTTGCTGGCGTACCGTGTCATCATCGGCGATGACCGATGGCGCTTCAACGGTTCGGTCACGCGCCAGCCTGGATTGCCAATCACGCCGCTTGACCTGAAGGTGGGTGCTCGGGCCGCCCGCGTCGTTGGCAACCGCCCGCCCGCGCTGGTCCTGCATCCGCTGGATGCGCAGCAGAATGTCAGCGATGAACCGATCTTTGTTCGTGCCGAACGCCCAGACCGGATCGCCTTCACGCGCCGCATTCGGGTCAAGCACCTGACCGCCTGGACGTACATCCCCACCGGATTGCGTACCGGTGTTCTGAAGATCAGCGCCTCGAGTGCCCAAGCCAGGGGCGAACGCGCCGAGGTGGATGTGCAACCCGGCCCGATTGCGGTCGGCACGCTTCAGGCTGACAACGACAGCGTGCCCGCTGACAGGCGCGAATGGTGGGACGTGCGGCTCGAGGATGGCCGGGACGCATTGGGGAATTCAGCGCTCAATGGCACCGTGGTTGAATTCAGTGCCCAAATCGATGCCGCGAGGACGCGCCTGTTTGCCACACGACCCACGGTGCGTTCCACCGCCAGCATCGACCTGCCGCCGACCGTCATGCCCGGACGCTACGCGGTTCAGGCCAGCAGCGAGGCGTACCGTTCAAATCAGAAGACTTTGACGGCTCGCCCACCGGTGAGGATTGACGACCTGATGATCCGTTGGGCATCGGTTCATCGGACCGCGCTGCGTGACTCGCGCCGCGTCACCTTGAACATTGGCCCGTTGGTGGATCGACTCGGGGCCTTGCCGGACGACGGAACGCCTGTGCAACTCGAGGTGCTCGCTGCGAGCAGTGGAAAACGATGCGATTCACGAACATCGGCGGTGCTCTACGAGATTTCCTTGCCGCTGAAGCAGGGTTTGCTCTCCTGGGAGTTGCCGCCGTTGCCGTCCGGCTCGAGTTGCGTGCGCATCAACGTCGCAGGGCAGCGCCGTGTGCTTGAACTGCCCAAAACACTCGAGCCTGCGGGGAAACCGTGAATCGTTCGAGCGGCAGTAACTCGAGCGGCAAACCCAGCACCGTCAAACTCGAGGCGCTGACCGGACTGCGTTTGTTCCTGGCGCTCAACATCATCACCTACCACTTTGGTCAGCCACTGTTCGCCAACTCGCCGTGGTGGTTGCGCAATTTCGTCGAGGCCGGGTACGTCGGCACGGGATTCTTTTTTGTCCTCAGCGGCTTCGTGATTTCCTATGTGTATTTGGACCCGCACGGCAAACGCAGGCTCGAGCCGCGCAAATTTTGGATTGCCCGCTTCAGCCGCCTCTACCCGATTTACCTGCTTGGCATCCTCGCCTGGTTGCCGTTCTTGCCGGAGAAACTGCTTGAGGGTCCACGCACCACCTTCGCGGTGGTCGGCACGCTCTTGACCGTGCCGACCTTGACGCAATCGTGGTTTCCGGGTGTGGCCTGCGTTTGGAACTGTCCTGGTTGGTCCACCTCGGCGGACCTGAGCATGTACCTGATTTTTCCGTGGCTTGCGACCCACGTGTACCCGCGCATCATCGCCTCGCGTTTCAAACCGTTCGCACTCTGGCTGATCGGTTTCTGGCTGCTGGCGCTCTTGCCACCGAGCCTCTACATGTTCGCCGAGGCGAGCGGTGAATTCGAGAAAGGATACGCGCTGTGGCTCGCCGTCCTGAAATACCATCCGCTCTCGAGGCTGCCCGAATTCATGGTCGGTGTGGTGCTCGCCAAACGCTTCGCGCATGATCTGGAAACGAAATGGCTCGAGCGTGGCCAGCGCCGTATCGGTCTGGCCTGGTTGGGCAGTGCAGGCATCATCATGATCTTTGCGGTCATGGCCTTCGCCTCGAGATTTCCGTACCCACTTTTACACAATGGCCTGCTTCTGCCGGTGATCGCACTGGTCGCCTACAGTTTCGCGGCTGGCCTTGGACCGGTCTCGCGCTGGCTCGAGTACAAACCATTCCAGCAACTTGGCGAGACAAGTTTTTGCATGTACATCCTGCACAATCCTGTCTTCGAGTACCTGTATCGCGGCCTGACGCTGCTCGGTGTGAACACATCCGAGGGCAAGGCCATCTGGTTCTTTGCGCTATACCTGCTGACAGTGATGCTTGTCTCCTGGTTCGCGTACCACCGCATCGAAGTCCCCGCCCGAGACCGCTTGCGACGCTGGTTGGAACCCGGTCAAGTCTGGCGCTCGGATGTGCGGCATTGGCTGCTCGAGGCTGGCCTGCGCGGGCATCGCGTTCTGCGTCCCGGATTGCTGGTCCTCGCCTGCCTGAGTTTGACCGTGACCGGTACATTGATGGCCCGAGCCTGGGGTGCGCCGAACGAAACGCCAAGCGTCTCTAGGGACGTGCTGATCGAGGTGTCTGAACACCCATTCATTCCCCAATCGGACGGCTGGCTCGCGCCGCAACCCGTCAAGCTCGAGACGGCCCTAAGTCATTCGTACCTGCACGAAAACGAGTACGCGCCGGAATTGACGCTGCTCGCGCAGTTCAGTGGCGACCATGCGGGCGTGATGGTCGCTTCAAAGTACGCGGTCATGCTCAGTGGCGAGTACCTGGTCTGGGGCAGACTCCATTTCGAAAAATCCGCTTTGGGCAGGCTTGAAATTGCGGGGATCAGCAAAACCAAAACCGGTTCCAGCCTGCACGCCCTTGAGGTCGGTGTGGAGGCTGGTGCAATCCAAGCCCGACTCGATGGCGTTTTGCTGCTCAAATCTTGGCGCGTGCCGCTCGAGTCTGGCCGGGTCGGTCTGATCGCCGATACGACGGAAGTTTTCTCCAAGCTCGAGGTCGTCTTCTCAAATGCGAGCACCGACGGGGCCAACACCGGAAACGCCGTGGACATCAATGTGAACGGCAGTGATCCCAGCACGCGATTGCGCGAACGTTTTGACCGCCCCCCAAGCGAGGCGAACTGGCGCGTGCTCGCCGGGGATTGGACGCTCGAGGATGCCGCGTTTGTGCAACGAGACCGCAGCGGTTACGACCGGGCGCTCGAGCACCGCGATTCGTTCGTGCCGCCGTACAAAATCAGGACGCGCTTCCGTCACCTGTCCGGTTCCGGCGCGGGCGTGCTCTTCGGCTTGCCCGATGCGGAACTCGGATTGAACGCAGGGCGCGGCAACACGCAAATGGTGCGCTACGCCGAAGATGGCCGCAGCCTCCTTTGGGGATTCTTTGACGCACGCGGTGCATTCATTGGGCAGGGCTACGCGCCGACACCGACACCCGGCAACACCTGGCACGAACTCGAGGTGCGGGTCGAAAAAAATTCTTACAGCGTCGCCCTGGATGGCCAACCGCTTCAGGCGGGCATTCGGGTCAAACGTGCCACGGGCCGCATCGCGCTGCAAACGTCGCTCTCGAGTGCCGCGTTTGATCTGCTCGAGGTTCAAGCAGAATCACCCGCAATCAATACTGTTCTAACCAAGACCACCAAACCCGAGAAGCCAAAATGACCTTCAAACGCTCGAGGTTGTGGCTCGCGCCCATCGGTCTGATGCTCGTGTTTCTCGCCGTGCTGCTTGGACGAATCCTCGTTCCGGTCTGGCAGCACACCGGCGCAAGGGATGCGGCGCTGCGCCTGGTTGAAACCGCCCCAACCGGCCCGGAATGGCTGCGCTGGCTGCCAGACGATTCAGCATCACCGCGCAAGCTCGAACCGAGCCGCCGCGACGAGGTCGGATTTCATTACCTGCTCGCGCAGCGCGAACTCGAGTACGCCCGCGCCAGTGAAGATGCGAGCGGATTGCGCACGTACTTTCAGGATGGCGCACGGCGCGATGCGCTCGAGGCCAGCCATCAACCTCGGGCCAGAGTCGTGAACTGGGATCATCAATTGCGGTTGCACTTTTACGCGCCAGACGGGGCCACCATCAGTTTCACCGACACACACTGGAGTGTGCAGGCGCTCGAGACGGGCCAGCAAACGCCACCCAAATTCGAGGACCTGCGTTTCTCAAGGCGCGATGTGGATGTCGTGATGCAACTCGATGACGGCAACTGGCGCATTCACCATTGGCGCGTGACCAGTGACCGCACGCTCGAGCGTGACCGCAGCTTCCCGAACCTTGAGGCGAGGCTCGCCACCATTCGCGGTGTGAATTTCGTGGGTCGCAGCCATCCGTTCGATGCCTTCTGGCCAAACTTTGACCCCGCCGAAGTCCGCTCGAGTTTCGCACTGGCGAGGCAACTCAAACTCAACACGGTTCGCATCTTCATCCCACAACCCGTACCACCCGAGGCGACCGAGCACCTGCCCGAACTGCTCGAGATTGCCCGCGTTAGTAACCTGCGCGTGATCGTCACGCTGCTGGATACCTACACCGCCTACCGGCTCGAGGATCTGCCGCAGGCATGGCGCGGCATCAATCGCCTGCTGCCCGCACTCAAACACCCCAACGTGCTCGCCATCGATGTCAAGAACGAGGCCGAACGCGATGTCAAATGCGCCGGATGGTCGCAAATTCGCGCCATGCTCGGCTTCTTCGCCACCTGGTTGCGCAGTGAAACCGGCAAGCCCGTCACCGCCGGTCTCAGCGACCCGGACGCGGAACTCTCGCGGGCGCTCGATTTTGTGACGGTGCACCATTACGGCACGGCGCAACAACTCGAGACGCGCCTGAGTCACGCGCAGGCCAGTCACAAACCGGTGTTGCTTGAAGAGTTCGGCTTTCACACCTGGCGCGGCAAGCTCCCAGACCCGCACACCGAATCCGAACAGGCCGAGCATTACGCGAAAACCCTCGAGTTGTTGCGCCGCGAACGCATCGGTTTTCTCGCCTGGACTTTGCATGATTTTCCACAGGGCAGCATGCCGGGTACTCGAGGTGTCGAACGGCATCTCGGTATCGCTCGGGCCGATGGTTCGCTCAAACCCGTGGCCTTCGTGCTGCTCGGCGAACCGTTGCCACCCCGCGAATGGTGGGACCGTTTCTTGAAACTCGAGGCGTTCCTGCCACTGATCTTGTTCGCCATGTTGACCGTAGTGGCGGTGCTCGTGATGACCGGACGAAGCTCAAGGGTCTTGCTCAGCAAGCGAATCTTTAAGCGATAGCGAACCATTCCAGACAGTTAAGTGAGGGGTGTGCATGGTCACGCCAGCAAATACATTGTCTCCTTCAACGCTCGAGCAGGCCGACCCAAGCCCACGTTGAACAGCACCAGCAAGCAGTACGTCACCACCGCCAAATTGCACAACGCTCGCACATTCAGCAAGCCTTTCATTGGCAACCGCTCCAAGCCAAACAAGTCCTTGATCTGTCCTTGAAAAGGCTCCACGCTTGTCTTACGCAACGCGAATACCTCCCGAACATCCGGTGTTGCAAATAGTGCCGCTCGAGCCAATCGCTTCTTCGGGGTGTTCTTCCCAACTTCATGAACTGGAACAAATGGATTCGGCAATCGCACCGTTGGCTGTCCATCATCTTTACAACCATTGTCATCGGCATCTTCCTGGCGTTGGGAATCGGCCAGAAACCCGCCCTATGGGTGTATTACTTGCCCTTGCCCCCGCT
>JANOWZ010000534.1:0-2005 GCA_031418155.1 Deinococcales bacterium | reverse complement strand
TCGAGCGCCATTTGGTTCGGCATCAGGCTGCGCCTGACCCGTTTGATGCGCGGTTGGTTGGCGAGGTCCCAGACTTCATCGGCGATTTCCCAGACGGCATCCGGGCGGGCGATGCGTTTGGCATTCTCGGCGGAAAGCGCCAGTTTTTCCGGGCCTTGCTCGAGGAATTCTTGAACGGCGGCGATGACTTTTTCCGGTCCGGGCGCGAATACGCCCGCGTCGTTCTCGACGACGTAAGAGACGTTGCCATCCTCTTGGCCTGGGATCGCGTCCGACAAGATCATTGGCAATCCGGCGATGCACGCCTCACTGATCGTACCGGGACCGGCTTTGGTCACAAGCAGGTCGGCGGCGGCCATCAATTCTGGCATGTTGGTCACGAAACCGTACACATGAACCGGGTGCTTCCATTTGATGGACTGCAGGTCCTTGCGCAACCCCTCGTTGCGTCCGGCGACAACCGCGAGTTGCAACGGGTACGGCAGCGCATCCATCCGCTGCGCGATGTCTTTAAGCGGTCCCATGCCGTCACCACCACCGACCATCAGAATCGTTGGCACGCCATCCGTCCAACCGAGCGTGACTCGAGCTTCGGCTTTGCCCACGAGTTTGTCGGCAAATTTTGGATTCACCGGCAGGCCCGTGACCCGCATTTTTTCGCGGCGTACACCGTGCTTGACCCCAACCTCGAGCGCCGGTTGGGTGGGCACCAAAATCCGGTCGCAACGCCGGTCGTACCACCAGGTGTGCGTCGTCACCAGGTCCGTGACGACCGTGATGAACGGCGGGCGGTTCGGTTGGCGGCGCAAAACGCTGATCGCTGGAGTCGAGAACAACGGGTGCACGTTGATGATCGCGTCCGCGTACTGCTCTCGCACCAGCATTCGCTTGACACCGCGCCGCACGATCAGCTTCCAGGTGTTCATGATCGCGGTGGCGTTCTGGGTGCTGTTGGAAATCTGATACAGGATACCCCAACTCGATTTGCCACGTTTGATCCAGTGCGGATAGAACTCCGGCAGGTAATTGAACGGTTTGGGCGCATAGCGCTTCAAGACATCAACCATTTCAACCAGCACGTCATCACCGTGGCGACGCTCGAGCGCCTCCTTGATGGCTTCGGCGGCGGCTCGGTGTCCACCACCGGTGTCGGACATCAGGATCAGGATGCGCTTGGGATTCACGGGTTGGACCTCTGAAGGAGTTTAACAAATGCCGATGAGAAGGCGCGGGACTTTCGCACGATTGGGTTGCTAGAGGCTCGAGCCAGACGGGAAAAGCACGCCGTTTTGGGTTCGGGTCACGGTATGGTTTTGGGTATGAATCTGCCGATTTTGCAAGTCAGTTCCGAATACCACCATCGCGTCTGGGGCGGGCAACGCCTGCGGGTCAGTGAAACCGACGTGCCATATGGCGAGGCGTGGATCATCCACGAGAACAACCGTGTTGCTGGCGGGCCGTTTGCGGGCAAATCCTTGAACGAGGTCACGCTCGAGATGGGGCAGGATTTGTTGGGTGCGAATGCTGTGGGTCGTACCGGCCCGAGGTTTCCGCTTTTAATCAAGATTTTGGATTGTGCCGATTGGTTGTCGGTGCAGGTTCATCCGAACGACGCGCAGGCGGTGCAACTCGAGGGGCCAGGTCACGCAGGCAAAACCGAAGCATGGCACATTCTCGAGGCGGAAGCGGGCGCAACGTTGATCGCGGGTGTCAAACCTGGTACGAGCCCGGAGGCACTCGCGGCGGCGATTCGGGATGGCAGTGTGCTCGAGGTGGCCCTGAAAACCACGGCGGGCGCGGGTGACAGCGTGATGATGTACGCCGGAACCATGCACGCGCTCGGGCCAGGATTTTTGTTGTACGAGGTGCAGCAAACTTCGGACATCACGTACCGGGTGTACGACTGGGACCGTCCAGCGAGCGCGGGTCGCACCCTTCACATCGAGCAGTCCGTGGCGGTCACAAGGCACGATGCGAGCGCCGAAGTACATCATCTCGAGCCATT
>JANOWZ010000533.1:0-2502 GCA_031418155.1 Deinococcales bacterium | reverse complement strand
GCCGCGCACAATCGAGTCATCCACCAGCACGACCCGTTTGCCCTCGAGATTCGCTGAGAGCGGATTGTATTTGAGTTGCATACCGATCTCGCGCAGACTTTGATCGGGTTGAATGAACGTCCGTCCGATGTAGCGGTTTTTGATCAAGCCTTCAGTGTATGGAATACCGCTTTCGATGGCGTAACCAATCGCGTGAGGCGTGGCGCTGTCCGGCACGGCAATCACAATGTCGGCATCGCTTGGTGATTCCTTGGCGAGTTCGCGGCCAAGTTTCTGGCGGACATCGTGAATCACTTGACCTTCCATCAGGCTGTCGGGACGGGCAAAGTAGACGTATTCAAAGCTGCACAAGGCCCGAGGTGCGCTCGTTTCGAGGTAAATGCTCGAGATGCCGTTCGCATCAATTTTGATGATTTCTCCCGGCTGAATGTCGCGCACAAATTTCGCACCAATCGTCATCAAGGCCGAAGTTTCCGAGGCCAGCACCCAATGCCCATCTGAAAGCGATCCCAGGCAGAGCGGTCGCAAACCGTTCGGATCTCGAGCGCCATAAATCGCGTTTCGCGTCAGCACCGCCAACGAGTATGCACCTTCGGCGACATGCATGAAGCCACGAATTCGTTGCTGCCAACGGTCCAAGCTCGAGTCTGGACTGGCGAGCGCCCAAGCCCCAACCGGTGCGGCGAGCATCATCGTGATGACTTCGCTGTCACTGGTGCTGGAAAGTCCCACGCCACGCTCGAGGATTTTCTTGCGCAATTCGAGGGTGTTCGTCAGGTTGCCGTTGTGTGACACGCCGAGCAATCCGTCAATCGTTTCGATCAGGAATGGGCCAGTGTTGCGCAATTGGCTCGAGCCGGTGGTGCTGTAGCGGTTGTGAGCGATGGCGTGCGTGCCCACGAGCGGCGCGAGGTTCGTTTCGTTGAAGACCTGCGAGACCAAACCCATGTCTTTGTGAATATGGGCGCTCGAGCCGTCACTGGTGGCGATGCCTGCGGCCTCCTGGCCACGATGTTGCAGCGCGTACAGCCCGAAGAACGAGAGCCGCGCCACGTCCCTGCCTGGGGCATAAACGCCAAAAACCCCGCATTCCTCGCGCGGTTTGTCGTCGCCAAAATCGGCGGTCTGAGTTTGCGTTTGTTCTGCCTCGAGCCCGAAGGCGAGGCGTGGCTGGGAGTGGTCGTCCGGCAACACTGAGCCAGCCTACAATTCTTTTGGGCGCTGTGGGTGAACTCGGTGCAGATGCGAAAAGTAACTGCGCCCGTGACAGTCCCCGATCACTGAACTTTCCCTCGAGCCAGAATCGGCCATTGCGCCTCGAGCCTTCCGTCACGCAGCACGTGATACGTGTCGTGAAGGTTGACGGTCGTATCGATGTGACTCGGGATTAGGGCGACACGATCACCGACCTTGAGCCGGGTTTCAACGCCAGCCGCTCGAGTCAGAATGCCGTGCTCGTCACCAGCCGGCTCGTAAGACCATCCGGGCAAATCCTTGGGTTCGGCGAAACCGCTGTCCATCGAAAGCGATTTGTTGCCCGCATCAATCACCACCCGGTCGCTCGAGGGCGCACTGATGACCGTTGCAAGCACCGTCAGCGCAGATGCATACGGCAGCCCGCCGGTCGCCAGGTAGTCGCTGTCCATGAAAATGAACGATCCGGGTTGAACCTCTGTGACTATCGGATGCTGGGCACAGAACATGCCGGTTCCAGTGCCGCCGGTGGTGACAATTGGCACAGCAATCCCGAGATCCCGAATGCTGATGACCGCACTCGCTAGACTTTCCATTGCGGCTCGAGCCTGCACCCGACGTTTCTGCGGATCACGAACATGTTGAAGGTGGCCCTCATAACCCTGCACGCCAATCAACTCGAGGTTTGGGAATTGCTCGAGGTTCTGCGCGAACGTGGCAGCGGCTTCCGGCTCGACCCCGCAACGGTCCTGACCGACATTGACATCCAACAAAACTTTGATGCGCACGCCCAACTCACCCACAACCGCGTTGATCGCTGAAGCTCCGGCCATGCTGTCCACCACGGTTTTAACCTCGAGATGCTGACTGACCAATTCCAGCAAACGCCTAACTTTTACCGCACCAACAATCTCGGTCGTGATCAAAATGTCTGTGATGCCATGCGCCGCCATCACCTCCGCCTCGCTGAGCTTGGCGACGCATACACCTCGAGCACCGGCAGCAAGCAAGTGCTTGGCGATTACGGGTGATTTTGCGGTTTTCAAGTGCGGACGAACCGTGACACCCGTGCCCACGAAATACTCGAGGCAGAATTTGATGTTTTGTTCGTAACATATGGCATCAACCAGTAAGGCTGGTGTGTCGATCTGCTCGAGGGTTGCTACTGAAGTCATAAATCCTCCTGCCTCACAACCTGCAAAGACTGAGCTGGGGGGCAAGCCAGCCATTCTCACGTCAGAGATCAATAGAAAAATCCTGGGCAATTTTCTCAAGCAACCCGTTAACCTGACGTTCATCAGAACGCGC
>JANOWZ010000532.1:0-5076 GCA_031418155.1 Deinococcales bacterium | reverse complement strand
GCCGCGCACAATCGAGTCATCCACCAGCACGACCCGTTTGCCCTCGAGATTCGCTGAGAGCGGATTGTATTTGAGTTGCATACCGATCTCGCGCAGACTTTGATCGGGTTGAATGAACGTCCGTCCGATGTAGCGGTTTTTTATCAAGCCTTCGGTGTATGGAATGCCGCTTTCGATGGCGTAGCCAATCGCGTGCGGCGTGGCACTGTCCGGCACGGCGATCACAATGTCAGCATCGCTGGGTGATTCCTTGGCGAGTTCACGCCCCAATTTCTGGCGGACATCGTGAATCACTTGGCCTTCCATCAGGCTGTCAGGTCGGGCGAAGTAGACATACTCGAAGCTGCACAAGGCTCGAGGCGAGCTTGTTTCGAGGTGAATGCTCGAGATGCCGTTCGCGTCAATTTTGATGATCTCGCCGGGTTGAATGTCGCGCACGAATTTCGCACCAATCGTCATCAAGGCCGATGTTTCTGAGGCGAGAACCCAATGCCCATCCGAAAGCGATCCGAGGCACAACGGGCGCAATCCGTTCGGGTCTCGAGCGCCATAAATTGCGTTTCGGGTCAGCACCGCGAGCGAGTACGCACCTTGCGCGACGTGCATGAATCCGCGCAGTCGTTGCTGCCAACGGTCGAGGCTCGAGTCTGGACTGGCGAGCGCCCACGCGCCAACCGGTGCGGCGAGCATCATCGTGATCACTTCGCTGTCGCTGGTACTTGAGAGTCCCACGCCGCGCTCGAGGATCATTTTGCGCAATTCCAAAGTGTTCGTCAGGTTGCCGTTGTGTGACACGCCGAGCAGTCCGTCAATCGTTTCGATCAGGAATGGGCCAGTGTTGCGCAGTTGGCTCGAGCCGGTGGTGCTGTAACGGTTGTGTGCGATTGCGTGCGTGCCGACGAGTGGCGCGAGGTTCGTTTCGTTGAAGACTTGCGAGACCAAGCCCATGTCTTTGTGAATATGGGCGCTCGAGCCGTCACTGGTGGCGATGCCCGCCGCCTCCTGGCCGCGATGCTGAAGCGCGTACAGCCCGAAGAACGAGAGCCGTGCCACGTCCCTGCCTGGGGCGTAGACACCAAAGACCCCGCATTCCTCGTGCGGTTTGTCATCACCAAAATCGGCAGTCTGAGTTTGCGTTTGTTCTGCCTCGAGCCCGAAGGCGAGGCGTGGCTGGGAGTGGTCGTCCGGCAACACTGAGCCAGCCTACAATTGTTTTGGCTGCTGTGTGTGAACTCGGTGCAGAACCAAAACGTTACTGCGCCCGTGACAGCCCCGACGACTGGCCCGCTTTACTGAACCTTGCCTCGAGCCAGAATCCGCCATTGCGCCTCGAGCCTTCCGTCACGCAGCACGTGATACGTGTCGTGCAGGTTGACAGTCGTATCGATGTGACTCGGGATCAGGGCGACACGATCACCAACCTCGAGCCGGGTTTCAACATCAGCCGCTCGAGTCAGGATGCCGTGCTCATCGCCAGCCGGTGCGTAAGACCATCCCGGCAAATCCTTGAGTTCAGCAAAACCGCTGTCCATCGACAGCGATTTGTTGCCCGCATCAATCACCACCCGGTCGCTCGAGGGCGCACTAATCACCGTTGAAAGCACCGTCAGCGCAGAGGAGTACGGCAGCCCACCAGTCGCCAGGTAATCGCTGTCCATGAAAATGAATGATCCGGGTTGAACCTCGGTGACGATTGGATGCTGGGCGCAGAACATGCCGGTTCCAGTGCCTCCGGTCGTGACGATGGGCACACTCATCCCCAAATCTCGGATGGCTCTCACCGCAACCGCCAGCCTATCCATCGCCACTCGAGCTTGCGCCCGACGTTCTTGTAGATCACGAATATGTTGAAGATGGCCCTCGTAACCTTGCACGCCAACAAACTCGAGGTTGGCGTATTGCTCGAGGTTTTGCGCGAATGTAGCAGCATTTTCTGGTTCCACCCCGCAACGGTTTTGACCGACATTGACATCCAATAAGATTTTGACGCGCACGCCCAACTCTCCCGCAACCGCATTGATCGCGTTCGCCCCAGCCATGCTGTCCACCACGGTTTTCACCTCGAGATGCTGGCTGACCAGTTCCACCAATCGACGTACTTTGACCGCACCAACAATCTCGGTCGTGATCAAAATGTCCGTGATGCCATGTGCCGCCATGACCTCCGCCTCGCTGAGCTTGGCGACACACACGCCTCGAGCACCGGCGGCCAGCAAATGCTTGGCGATCACTGGTGATTTCGCGGTTTTCAAATGCGGGCGAACCGTGACACCCGTGCCCACGAAATACTCGAGACAGGATTTGATGTTTTGCTCGTAACGCACGGCATCGACCAGCAAGGCGGGCGTGTCGATCTGCTCGAGGGTTGCTACTGAAGTCATAAATCCTCCTGCCTCACAACCTACAAAGACTGAGCTGGGGGCAAGCCAGCCATTCTCACGTCAGAGATCAATAGAAAAATCCTGGGCAATTTTCTCAAGCAACCCGTTAACCTGACGTTCATCAGAACGCGCAATCCAGTCCGCGCAGCGTTTTAGGAAATGCTGCAAATCCTGGCTGACAGATTCGAGTTCAAGCATGAACTGTTCGATGTCCATATTTACATGCACAAGACTATCTTGATTCGCCCAAACTCGAACAACACCATCTACTATTTCCACCCAAGGCCACGGATCATGCCCAAGCCAAGGGAATTGACCTTCCGGGACACCATACCAGTCACGCCAATCCTCGAGTCCGCTGCAACATCCCGGATGGATGATCGAGTGATCCTGTTGGACTAGCAAGCCTCCAGGCAAAATCAGACATTCACGTTCCACCACTTCTTGAAGTATCTCCGTAACGGTCGGATTGCCATCTACTTCTTCGTGATTCCCATACGTACAAAGAACGTACATAAACAGCCCAACCTCCTCGTCGCTGCTGCCTTTCCAAAGACGCAACCACGAGAAGGGAGGGATTTCTGCCACAGGCCAGTTAGGAAGTGGTTCAAGTACAGGCGTTTCTATGACAGCCGTCATCATCGACATCAACAACTCCTCAAACTCGGTCGATCAATTCCGGGCTGTCACTCGAGCCTGCAATTCCGCAATCACATCTTCAACCGCCACCTTGCCGCGATCTCCCTTGCCATGTTCGCGCAAACTGACAGCGTTCTCGGCGGCTTCCTTGTCGCCGACCACGAAAATGTATGGCACTTTCTGCAATTCGGCGGTGCGAATTTTCGCCTGCATCCGTTCGCTGGAATCGTCCACGTCGATACGCAATTTCGCGGCCTTCATGCGAGCCTGCAAGTCCTTGGCGTAATCCACATGCCGGTCCGAGATCGGCACTATCACGGCCTGCGTCGGTGCGAGCCAAACGGGAAAATTGCCCGCGACATGCTCGAGGTAAAAGGCGAAGAAACGATCAAACGAACCCATGATTGCACGGTGAATCACGACGGGTGTTTCTTTCTCGCCCTGATCGTTCGTGAACTCGAGGTCGAAGCGTCCAGGCACGATGAAATCGAGTTGAATCGTGGCAATGCTTTCTTCCTTGCCGGTGACGGTGCGCAATTGCACATCCAACTTCGGACCGTAGAAGGTCGCCTCGCCGATGCCTTCGACGAAACTCGCACCCGTCTGCTCGAGGGCGGCGCGAATCGCGGCGATGCTTTCGTCCCATTGCGGTCCCGGCTCGCCGAATTTTTCGGGATCGTTCTCGAAATCGGGCAGGGAAAGCCTGTACCAGTAATCCGAGATACCGAAATCCTTGTAGACCTCCTCGAACAACTCGAAGACCTTGACGAACTCCTCGCGCACCTGGCTTCTGGCGCAGTAAATGTGCGCGTCGTTCTGCGTGAAGCCACGAACTCGAGCCAAGCCGGAAAGTGCTCCCGAAAGCTCGAAACGGTAGAGCGTGCCGAACTCGGCATAGCGGGCGGGCAGGTCGCGGTAGGACTTCGGACGGGCCGCATAAATCATGTGGTGATGCGGGCAGTTCATCGGTTTGAGGTAGTAATTCTCACCCTCGATCTCGATGGGTGCATACATACCATCGGCGTAATACGGCAAGTGACCAGACTTGTGATACAACGCCTCTTTGGTGATGTGCGGCGAGATCACGTACTCGTACCCCGCCCCCTGCTCGCGCTCGTACATGTAATCCTCGAGCTTCTTGCGAATGAACGCGCCCTTCGGCAACCACAATGGCAAACCCTGCCCGACATCATCGGAAAAGGTGAACAAATCCATTTCCTTGCCAAGCTTGCGGTGATCGCGTTTTTTCGCCTCCTCCTGCTGCCAGAGGTAGGTCTCGAGTTCGGGTGCAGTGGCAAACGCCACGCCGTAGATTCGCTGGAGCATCGGGTTCTTTTCGCTGCCACGCCAGTACGCGCCACTGGTCGCGGTCAATTTGAAATGCGGCGGGATCAGACCGGTGCGCGGAATGTGCGGGCCTCGGCACAAATCGGTGAAATCCGATTCGGAACCCTGCTGGTAGAACGTCATCGGTTCGTTGTCGGGCAAACCCTCGATCAATTCGGTCTTGTACTGATCCTGGCCCTCATACCGTTCGAGCGCCTGCTCTCGCGTGACCGCGTAGCGTTTCATCGGCAAATCCCGAACGATGATCGCCCGCATTCGCGCCTCGAGCAGTTCGAGCTCCTCGAGTTTCAATGGTTCAGGCAAATCGAAATCGTAATAAAAACCGTTCTCGATCACCGGACCGACACCCATCTTGATGCGATCACGCGCAAAACCTTTGGCCTCGTACATTTCGAGGATCGCCTGCGCCATGACGTGCGCCAGCGTGTGCCGCGAGAGGTCAATCGCCTCGGCGGGCTTGCGGCTGGTCAGGATCTCGATCTTCGCACCATCCGGCAACGGGGTCAGGAGATCCCAGAGTTTTCCGTTCGCTCGAGCACCGAGGGCTTGTTCGGCGAGTTTGGGTCCGATCAGTTTGGCCGCATCGAGCGCGGTGGCGTGCTCGGGCAGGTCGAGTTGTTTGCCGTCGGGAAGGAAGACTTGCATGGGAACCTCTTTCATGGGATCAGGAGTTCGCGTTTTTGACGAACAAATGCCCTGAATTTACCTT
>JANOWZ010000531.1:0-32752 GCA_031418155.1 Deinococcales bacterium | reverse complement strand
TTTACAGCCTGCCTTTACGATTCGGAAGGAGAAGCGGTTTGATCCTGAGGCAGCACCTGCCAGTCACGCTCGAGACTCAATTTTTTCATTTTTACAATTTGAACAATCACTACACCCTTACACGCCAACCCTCGAGTTACGGAATTGGCTGTATGGGTGTGATGACCTCACCTTGTTGGTAGGACCCGCCAGCCGCGCTCGAGCGCCAATTGCTCGAGTTTCTTGTCGGTCGGGATCACCACCGGTTTTCGTGCCATCTCGAGCATCGCGGCATCCGGCAGCGTGTCACCGAATGCGGCCTCGAGACTGGTGATGCCCAATGCTTTCAAACTCGAGACTTTTTGTGCCCCAACATTGATCGGTCCGGCCAAACGCCCGGTCAGTGTGCCGTTCATGACCTCGAGCGGCGAGCCAATCGCCTCGGCGTTCAGTCTGATCGCGAACGCCTCGAGCACCGGTTGGTACGTGCCAGAGACCAGAATCAACCGTGCACCCTCGAGTTTGTATTTTTCGAGTTCGGCAGTCACCTGCGGTTTGCGTTGCGGCCAAAGGTGATGCTCAACCACCCATTCACCGACCGCCCGGAATTCCTCGAGCGTTTGTCCTGCGAACAAGCCGATCAATTCTTCGATCCACAGGTTTTGAAACCCGCGCTTGTTGATGATGCCAGCCTGCGCCAGCAACGCCCGAGGAAAACGTGCGTTGAAAAAATTCCGGTACGTTCGTGATTTCCCATCGCGCTCGAGGTAGGTGGCCATTGCCTTCCAAGTCTCACCGCTCGAAAGTGTCCCCTCGAGATCGGACGCGACGATCAACCCAGAACTCATGACGCTGGAACGATTGCCAACGTGCACCTCGAGATGCAGACCATCTTGCCCGCCTCGTCTTTGATTTCGACCTGCCAAACGTGCGTGGTGCGCCCCTTGTGAGTTGGCGTGGCGGTGGCCGTCACCATCCCATCGCGTTTGGCCCGCAGGTGGTTCGCGTTGATCTCGAGCCCAACCGCGCCCATACCGGAATCCATGACGTTCAAGTACGCCCCAAGGCTGGCGACGGTCTCGGCCAGTGCCACGCTCGCACCGCCGTGTAGTAATCCGAACGGTTGATGCACTTTCGGTTGCACCGGCATGGTTGCCACTACACGGTCCACGGTCGCCTCGAGCATTTCAATCTCGAGCAATCCGATCATGTTGTTCTGGTTCATGGCGTTCAAGATTTGTGCCGCGTCGCTGGTCATGAATTCTCCTCTGGGGCTTTGATCACAACCCCGGTAAACACTTGTCGCCGCTGAAACCCGAGTGTTTCGTAAGCGCGAATGGCGTTCGTGTTGCCCGCAAAAACGTGAAGAAATGGAATCTCATCTCGAGCCAGAATCTCGCGTGAGAGCCGGTGCATCAAGCCTCGAGCCAGACCGCGCCGTTGAAAATCTGGGTGCGTGCAAACCGCGCTGATCTCGGTGAAGCCGGTCAGTCGGATGCGTTCGCCCGCCATCGCCACGAGTCGTCCATCATTGCGCACACCGTAAAACCGTCCCAATTCGTTGGCATGATCTTTGAACGGTCCCGGTTCAGTCAGACGAACCAACTCGAGCATGTCTGGCACGTCCCGCGCCTCGAGTTCGATCATTTCGGGTTCCGATGTCGGCACGAGGTTTTCACAAATCATCTGCATCACCTCGAAGGTGCGCAGGTGCGTCCAACCCGGCAGCGGCGGCTCGAGCGGCGTGATAAACAGTGCCGCCATGCCCTCAGGATGCAAGGCTCGAGCCAATGCCGCGAAAGCTTCTGGAGTTTGTTTTCGCACGGCGGCGAACGGTGCGAGGTGCAGCGGGTAGCGTCGGGCAAGTTCGTCACCCTCGGCGAGATTGGCGTGTGCGCTGGTTAAGGCAAACCAGATTGGATTGTCAAGCGCGTGTTGATTCATCTTTATCCGTCTCGAGTCGGCATCTTGAAGACCATGCAGGTCGTGCTGCCGTGCGCGTAGAGTTTGCCGTCATCGCGTCCGTACAACCTGGCTTCGGCGGTGGCGAGGCTGTCGCCGACGTGAATCACCTTACCTTCGCACAAAACTGGCCCAGTTTTGTTGGTCATGGCGCGAACGTAATTGACTTTCAATTCGACGGTCGTGTGTGCCTGCCCGGCCTTCAAAGCACTGTGAATCGCGCAGCCGAGCGCACTGTCAATCATCGTTGCGGCGTAACCACCGTGACCGCTGCCGATTGGGTTGTAAACAAACTCGGACGGTTCGCGGCCAAAGACAGCACGACCCAATTCAACCTCGACTGGGTAAAAATCTAGGGTGTACGCAATCGTTGTCCCCGGCAATTCTCGAGCGAAAATCTTTTGAATGTATTCCAAACCGCTCATGCCAGCCATCGCTTGCAGGTCCGCTGGGCGAATGTCATACGTGTAGGTTCTCGAGCGTTCTGTCATGGGTCTCCCGTTTAAAACCGTTCGGTCGGTTCAACATCTTGGATCGGTGCGGCCCCAGCCTCGGTCACGCCAGCCTCGAGTTGCTTGGCCAGTGCCGCCACAAGCTTTTGCGTGTCCTCGAGCGTGCGAATCTCGATAATCTTGCCCCAACGCAGCCGAATCGTTTGTGAGATCTCATTGCGGTACGTTTCACCGTTGGCGAGGCTGGCCGTGACGTTCACCAGCGCGACCGCCGTCGTATTCCAGGGCATTCCTTTGACCAGCACCTCGCTCACCTCAAAACGCACATCGGGGAAGACGCGAAAAATCCGTTGAAAGAAACGCTCGAGGGTCGCCGTGGTGTGCCGTTCGCCGGAGAGGGCGTGTTGCCCCAGAAACACGTAACGAAATTTTGGCGCGAGTTGTCCCAGAACAGGGACGCAATTGTGTTCGTTCAGTTGTCGCCATGAGGCGCGAATGTTGTGGCTGACGATGCTTGCGTACATTTGAACCTCCGGTTAAGCGCGAAGTGTCTCGAGATGGGCCACCAGAAAATCCACGGCCCGTTCGATGTGTGCCGGATCGCGGTACAACCTCGAGAGCATCACGGCCCCTTCGAGTGTGGCGATCATCACGGTGGCGAGTTGTTCGCCGTTGACATCGCGCCGCAATTCGCCCCGAGCCACCCCCTTTTCGAGAATTCCGAGCATGATCGTGCGCCATTGTGTAAAGACGCGCCGCACCCGGTCGCGCAAGGTGGGGTTGGCATCGTCGGCCTCGATGCTGGCGTTCATCACCGGGCAACCGCCGCGCACGACCGGATTGACCATCATTTCGCGGAAAACTTCGGTCACGGCCTTCATTCGCTCGAGCGCGTGGGTTTTGCCCGCAAGACTCGCCTCGTAGCGTCGCATGATCTTCTCGACTGCAAAATCGAACGCCTCGAGTCCGAGGGCCTCTTTGCTGGAAAAGTGGTTGTAAATTCCGCCCTTCTCGAGCCCGGTTGCGGTCATGATTTCGGACAAGCTCGAGGCGGCATAGCCTTTGGTGTTGAACAGGTTCGCCGCCTTCTCAAGCACCATCGTTCGGGTGCGTTCGCCTTTGCGCATACTGTCCTTTTTAGCCTGAGTCTATTTTCAAACCGATTGGTCGGATTCTATGCTCCAAACCCAAACCCGTCAAATCTCGAGTTTGCCTGTTACACTTGTTTATTGCGTCGAGTGCAGCCGACGGTACACGGAAGTTCTCCATTCCGCTTGGCTAGCCGAGGCGCGAGGGTGCAACAATGGAACTGGTCCTGACGACCGATTTTGGCCTCAAGGACGGCGCGGTGGCAGCAATGAAAGGCGTGGCTCGAGGTGTGAGCCGTCACTTGCCGATCACCGATTTAACCCACGACATCCCCCCGTTCGACATCGCTGAGGCAGCGTATCGCTTGCGGCAGACGGCCCCGTATTGGCCCGCGGGCACGGTCTTTGTGACCGTCGTTGACCCTGGTGTTGGCACAGCCCGCAAAAGCGTGGCGGCTCGAGACGTGGGCGGCAGGATTTTTGTTTGCCCCGATAACGGTTTGTTGACGCACTTGACCGACGAGATCGGGTTTGAGAGCCTGCGCGAAATTGACGAGATCGCCCATCGGCTTCCGGGTTCGAGCGAGAGTTTTACCTTTCTGGGCCGAGACCTGTACGCCTTCATCGGTGCGCGGCTTGCCTGCGGGGATCTTCAATTCGATGACATCGGCCCAACCCTGCCCGAGATCACCAGGCTCGAGGTGCATCACGCGAAAGCATTCGAGGATCGGGTGATCGGGTCGATTCCGGTGCTGGATGTGAACTTCGGCAACGTCTGGACGAACATCCCGAAAAGCCTGCTCGAGCAGGTCGGCGTGAATTTTGGCGATCACGTCCGAGTGGTCATCAAGCACTTTGATCTCGAGCGTTACCGCGAGGTGATTCCGTTCGTGCATTCGTTCGGGTTCGTACCGCATGGTGAACGCTTGGTGTATGTCAACAGTTTGTTGCACGCCAGCCTCGGCATGAATTGCTCAAGTTTCGCCGCACACTACGGGATCTCGAGCGGTGCAGGTTGGACGGTCGAACTCAGCCCAGTTTAAGTGCTTGCGGGTTTGCGTACGGGCTCGAGTGTTCACTTGCTATTTGGGTGGGTCGCTCGGGCCTGGTGGTGTGACAGGGGAGAGCGGGTCGCCGGGTGTGCCGGGTTGCGGTTTTGGTGCAGGATCAGTTGGTGCCGGATCGGTTGGGGCTGGGTCAGCGGGCTTCGGATCGGTCGGACTCGAGGGCGTGGGATTGGGCTTCGGGTCGCCCGGAGCCGGTGTCGTCGGTGCTGGATTCGCCGCTGCGGGCTGCGTGATCGGCTCGAAGGTGTAATTCGATTTCAGGATTTCCACGTCCAATTGGTTGACAATCCCATCGCCATTCAAATCACCGGTCAACGTGCCGCTGCCCTGTTGGGCACGTTTGCCGTAATTTAAGGACAGCAACTCGAGGTCGTCCAAGTTGACCTTGCCATCGCCGTTCAAATCGCCGTTCTGTGAGAATCGGGCTCGCACGGCTTTGGTCTCAACCTCGCCAATCGTGCGTTTTTCGTTCAGGGTCGCATCCAGGCTCAGGCCCAATCGCAACCCGGTTTCGATCAGCAGGGCACTCTCGAGGTCGGCGGTTTCTGGGTTGACCCGGACCTCACTGCTCGAGGATTCACCGGTTTTGATGATCGTGCGCGTCGCCAGGTCCGGGTTTATCGGCAGGTCGCCCTCACCCCACGAGAAGGTCACGGGGGCCGCCTCGAGCCGATTGGTTTTCAGGGTCGTGCCGGTCACGCCCTGCCAGGCTTTGAACGCTTTTTCAACGTTGCTCACAAAGTTTGTGGGTGCGCCGCCGTCGGTGGTGACGCGATATGCGAACGGCGCGGCGATGCTTGCACCGGCCAGCACCAGAAGAATTGGCGTTAAGCGTTTCATTTGCCGACCGCCAGCGCCTCGAGTTGCTTCAAGAAATTTTCCAAGCTCGCTTCAACCGTTTTGCCCTCGAGCGTGACCGTCAGCGCTTTGCCTTCAAGAGTCGTGACCTTGCCGCCACTGACACGGTACGCGCCCTGGTTAAACCCGACAATCGGGCTGTCATACGCCTTGGTGTACAACAAAAGCACCAGTTCATCACCGGCTTTGAAACTTGGCGCGCCCTCGAGTTTGATGTTTGCGCCACCGTAAATGCTCAGGCTGGGCACGGACTTGTTGGCGATGTTGACTTTGGTCAGTTCGGCGCTCGAGCCACGAATGAATTTTTTGGGCTCAAGGGCGTAGGCCGTCCAGGTTTTGTTGTTCGCCCGGTTTTGCACTTCGCTGGTGGTGACGAGCGTATGCATGATGATTTGCGCTTTCTCCACCTGTTGTTCAAGCGTCAAGGCATTGATCACGGTTGCCAAACTCGAGCCAAGCAAAGTCAGCAAAGTGATAACAGCAACGGCGATCCCTCGAGTATTCGGGATCATTTTGGGGCTCCTTCGCCGGGGTTGGGTTGCGGCTCCGGGTTTGCAGGTGTGCTGGGTGTCGGAGCGGTTGGTGCGTTGGGGTCGGCTGGTTTCGGGTCGGTTTTCGGGTCGGCGGTTTTGGGATCAGCCGGTTTTGTGGCGGGCTGTGGTGCGATCAACTCGGCGCTCGAGATGGTTTTTTGGGCGTTGCGCAACTCGTACCCGACCTTACCCTCGAGCTTTGCACCCGTGTCACTCGAGACGATCAGGTAGAAGATCGTGGCATCACGGTTGGTATTGATCGCTTCGGTCAAGGCCCCATCGATGCGCAGGATTTGACCGGGTTTGGTTTCAGCCACGGTTGCTTTTGGATCGGCTGTTTTGGGCTCGTTTGCGGCTGGAGCCTCAGCGGGCTTGGGATCGGTGGTTGTTGGAGTCTCGGCGGGTTTTGGAGCTGCGGCAGGTGTGGCCTTTGGATCGGTCGCTGCCAGAGTTCCAGTTGCTGGGGCTTCGGCTGCCGGGGTTTCACTGGCAGGGGTTCGTGGTCCACCCGTCGCAGGTGTTTCTGTCGCTGGTTTCGGCGTTTGGGTGATCGTCTCTACCTTGGCCTGCTCGAGTTTCGAGATCATGATCGGTTTGCCCTGACCCATCTCGAGGCGCACGAATTTTGCGTTTGCGGGCAGCGGAATCGCCAGTTTGAACGACCTGATTTTTTTTGCACCTTTCAAAATGAACGGGATTTTCGTCTCGTCTTTGAAGGCCGTGTCTGGAACTTTCCATTCGATCAATGCCAGCGGTGCAACCCGAACCTCGAGCGTGAACTCCTGAACTTTGTTGGAAAGGTTCGCGTCGCTCGCCTCGAGTGTGAAATTGTACGATTTTGCCTCGGTGCTTGTGCCACTTGGCGTTCCCGAGAGGGCCCGGTCACTGAGCGTCATGCCTGGTGGCAATGGACCTTTCAAGAGCTTGAGCGTGTATGGACGGGTGCCGGAGGTGAGTTGAATCTCTTGCCGGTACGGTTCGCCAATAAAGGCCGGTTGCAGGCTGCGGGTCAAAAAGTCCAGCACGCTGCCGGAAACGTTGTTGCTTTGCGTGCCGCACGCAGCCAGCGCCACCAGGATCACCCCAGTCAGGGTCAGGCCAATTCGGGAGTTTGAAACCTTAAACATGTTCAGATTCTACGTTGAGCGCATGAGTCTGGCGACAGAATTATCACCGAAGCGCTTCAAGGCGTGTTTTTTGCGCCCCTCAAAGCGTTTTGTGCACGCTCGAGCATTGGTTTGGTGCGAGGGAACGCTCAGGCTTGAAGGCTAGAATGGGTGGAATGAGGAATGATCTGTCTAATTCTGGTTTGCCTGACCCCGGTCCGCCCGTCGTTTTTCATGATGTGAGTTCCGGAAATTTGGATCATGGGCTGGAGCCGCAACCACAAACGTCCTTGAAGACCGATTGGCGCGATTTTGTGGCGATCACCTTGGCGGTGTACCAGATTCTGCTCGGGCCGTTGCTGCTGATTGTTGGCGGGATTGTTGGCGTTTATTTGTTGTTCTTGTGGTTGGCCCGCTGAGCACCAATTCAGACCTCGAGCGTGCGATGGCGACCTGGGCCACGTTTGTAGTGTGTTTTTTTCACGGACGTTCTCATGACTTGGTGCAACACTGATGCATGGAAGATTTGATCCAGCGTTTACGCGAAGCACTCGAGCGGTTTCGTGAGGCTGCGCAAGCAACCTTCATGCCGCGTCCCGTGCCCGTGCCAATTCCGGTGCGCGTCAAACGTTAATCGCCACAGTCAAAACTTGGACTGCGGGAGCGTGCTTCAAATGAATGAAGGCTGTGTGGAGTTTGGATTCTTCACGGCTCAAGATTTTGACACAAACTTCTTTGTTCGGGTTCAATTCGGGATTCCGAGACTCAAGTCCAGTTTATGTTGTCCTCAGCCGTGATGAGCAGGTCAAATGCTCGCATGGCCTTTTCGTTTCGTGGTTGCCCGATCACCGTTTGTTGCCTGCGTTTGATTTCATTCAAAGCCGGTAAGCGTTAGAATGTCGGTATGCTCGAGTTTCGCATCGCCAAATCTGCCGACGAAGCCCTCTTGAAGACCTGCATTGAGTCTGCATACCACGAATACCCACGCCTTGTGGCCCGAGGCAACGCCAGCCTTGAACGCAGCGTCGAACTCGTGCTTGAGGCCATTGCCGAGAACGGTTTTGCGCACATCGCCACGTTGGATGGTACAGATGTCGGCGCGGCCTGGTGGACCCCAGAAGGTTCCGAGAACGTCCTGGCCGTCGCGTATTTCGTGCAACCAGAATCACGCAATCAGGGCATCGCCTCAAAATTGCTCGAGGCCGGAATCAGTGAGGCCCGCCGTCAGGGAGCGCGTTCGATTTCGATCAAGACGCACCCGGACAATGCTGCCTCGATTGCACTGGCACGCAAGGTTGGTTTCGAGCCTGTCGTCGCGTTGTTCCGCCAAGACCTGACACCGAGCCCGAACAGCAATTCCGATCTCGTTCACGGGTAATATCGAGACGCATTTGAACTCGAGAAGCGTGGTTGTGCTTCTCGAGTTTGTTTGTGCAACGGTACGATGCTCGCATGGCTTTGACCACAGATTTCCTTGCGGGTGATGAACGCGCCCTGGCCCGAACCTTAACGCTACTCGAGGCAAACGATCCGCGTGGACTCGAGATTTTGCGTGAGGTTCGTCAGTCTGGAAGGCGTGCCCAGGTGATCGGTGTGACCGGAGCGCCGGGGGCGGGCAAAAGTACCCTGACCGACCAGTTGATCGTCGAATGTCGCAAGCGAGGTGAGCGTGTGGCGGTGCTCGCCATTGATCCCTCGAGTCCATTTTCTGGCGGTGCGATTCTGGGTGATCGGATTCGCATGACCCGTCACCATCAGGACCGGGGCGTATTCGTGCGTTCGATGGCTTCTCGAGGCGCGTTGGGTGGGCTGGCCCGAGCGACGGTCTCGGCACTGGCGGCACTCGAGGCGTTCAGTTTTGATCGCGTTTTCCTCGAGACGGTCGGTGTCGGCCAAAGCGAAATCGACATCGCCCGAGTCGCCGATCATGTGCTGTTGATCCTGACCCCGGCGGGTGGAGATGCGGTTCAGGCGTTCAAAGCGGGCATCATGGAAATCGCCGATGTGTTTGTGATCAACAAAGCCGATTTGCCTGGAGCGGATCGCCTTGAGCGAGAAATCAAGGCCGCCCTCGAGCTTGGTGCGCACGATGAACACACGTGGTGGCCGCCCGTCGTGCAGACCATCTCGAGCGCCGGTCAGGGCGCAAGTTTGGTGTTGGATGCCCTGAGTGAACACCGAACGCATCTCGGGGCCTCTGGGCTCGAGATGCGCCGCCTTGAACGCGCCCGATTCGAGTTGCTCAGCGCCGTTCACGATTCTGTTCGCGCTTTGGTTGATAACTCGGGGCGCGAAGTGCTCGAGGCGCTCTCGAGTGGTTCCGTGACCACTGAGGACGTGGTTCGCGGATTGCTCGAAAAGTTGCTGATGCAACGGCAAATGGCGAAAGGCGAAAGGCAAAGGTAAGTTCAAAGGCTCGAGCGTTGGGTTTTGCCTTCGCCTTTTAACTTTCGCCCTTCGCCATTCTCGAGAGCGCCACTGCAATCTCTCCGCCCAAATGCGCGTTGGCCCGCAACAAGATCGCGTTAACCCGCACGGTTTCGCCACTCGAGATTTCCGCGATTCGCGCCAGCAAAAACGGGGTCAAATCCTTGCCATGAATTCCCTGGCGTCGCGCCTCGTGGTTTGCGGCCTCGGCCCAGGCTTGGACTTTGGCGAACGGAATCCCGTCCGGCGTGGGGTTCATCACCAGGATCGCGTGCGAAAGCTCGAGCGAACGGGCGGCACGGTGCGCAATGGCAATCTGTTCTGGGCTCTCGAGGCGTGATGGCACGCTGTACGGGCTGTCGGGGCTGTGAAACGCGGGCAGGCTCGAGGTGCGGTAGCCGACGACCGGCACGCCCAGTGTCTCGAAACGCTCGAGGGTGGCGGGCAGGTTGAGGATGCTCTTCGCACCGGCAGACACGACCACAACCGGCGTGCGGGCCAGCGCGGGCAGGTCGGCGCTCTCATCGAAGGCATCGAAATGCACGCCACCCAAACCACCGGTCGAGAAAACCTCAATGCCTGCAATTCTGGCGATGTGCGCAGTTGCCGCGACGGTCGTACCACCCGAAACGCCCTGGGCCACCAAAGACGGCAAGTTCCACAGACTGACCTTGTCGATCCCGCCCTGCGCCAACTGCTCGAGGGTCGCACGTTCGAGGCCAATCTGCATCTTGCCGTTGACCAACGCAATCGTCGCCGGAACAGCCCCGGCAGCCCGAACCTCCGCCTCGAGCGACAAAGCAATCTCGAGATTTTGCGGAAACGGCAACCCATGCGTGATGACCGTGCTTTCAAGCGCCACCACCGGTTGCTTGTTGGCTAGTGCGTCACGGACTTCAGGATGAATTTCAAGGTGTGGACTCATGGGACTCCTGTCAGAAAAGCGAGGTGAAAGGTAAAAAGGTAAAAGAAAAGGACTCGAGATTTTACTTTGGGCTTTAACCTTTGCCCTTTTACCTGATCTTAAGGGTACGGTTTACCAATCGCTTTCGGAGCCCTCGAGCGACCAATGAAGCCAGCGAGGACCAGAATCGTGATCAAGTACGGCAGGGCTTGCACGATGGCTGGCGGTAGGATTTGTGAACCATCCAAACGAATCGCTATCGCCTGGAACGCCCCGAACAGGAACGCCGCACCGAGCACATTCCACGGCTTCCACTTCCCGAAAATCAATGCCGCGAGCGCAATAAATCCCTGGTTGGCACTCAGGTTGCGGGTGAAGGCGTTCAGGTTGCCAATCGACAGGTACGCCCCGGCGAGCGCAGCCAGCACACCCGAGAGGATCACGGCGACGTAACGAACTTGTGCAACGTTGACACCGACGCTGGCGGCGGCCTGAGGAGCCTCGCCGACGCTGCGCATCCGCAACCCGAACGGTGTGCGAAACAGGACGTACTGCACCACAGGCACGAGCAGGAACGCCAGGTAGGTCAGCGGCGAGAACATGATCGCGGTGTCTGTAATGCCCCACAAGGGCAGCGTGTTCTCAACCGATTTGCTGTCAGTCGTGTTGTTGTACAAGAACAAGAGCACCACGGCAGGCACGCCCAACGCCAGCAAATTGATCGCCGTGCCGGAAATCACCTGATCGGCCTTGTACTTGATCGAAACGACCGCGTGAATCCAACCGATGAACGCGCCCGCCAGCATCGCTGCGAACGTCGCCAGCCACGGAACCCAGATCACTCGCGCCGTTGGATCCACCGCCAGGATCGGAGCCTCGAGTTGTTGCGCAACCACGGCAGCAGTTAAAGCACCGAAAATCATGATGCCCTCGAGCGCGATGTTGACCACGCCCGCCCGTTCAGAGAACAACCCGCCGAGCGCGGCGAGCAAGAGCGGCGTGGTGAAACGGATGGCGATGGCGAGCAGGACGAGATCCATTCAGTTCACCTCTGGGAAAGACAGGAGGCTCGAGCGGTTCATGATGTTGCCTCCTCGATCTTATTTGGCTCGAGTTTGGCGGGTTCGGGTTCGTCCTCTTTGTACGGTTTATTGATGGCCCTGAAAAAATCGCCAGACAAGAATCCTTGTGCGGCAATGAACAGCACGATCAACGCCTGCAAGACGGTCACAACCTCACGCGAGATTTTCGTTAGGGATTGTGCCAGGTTCAGGCCACCGGTGTTCATAACACCGAACAGGATGCTCGAGGCGATCACACCGACGGGCGTGTTCGCACCCAAGAGCGCGACCGTGATGCCACCGAACCCGGCAGATTCCACCGGAATGGATTGCTTCAGGCGGAATTCCTCGAGTGCCCCGCCGAGAACGTAATGCGTGCTGGCCAATCCCGCGAGCGCCCCAGAGATCGCCATCGCCAGGATCGTGTTGCGGGCGACGTTGACCCCGCCGTACTCGGCGGCTTTGGGTGACAGGCCGAGGGCGCGAATCTCGAAACCGTACTTGGTGCGCCACATGAACACGCCGAAGAACACGGCGGCGGCGAGCGCGATCAGGAACGACAGGTTCAGGCGCGCGCTCGCCAACGAACCGGAAACGAGGATGTTGACGTTGCCGACGATCAAACCGATCACAATGCCGACCACCGCGAGTGCCAGGGGCGGAATCGCCCAATGCAAACTGCGGGCTCGAGCCACACCGCGCCAGACCAGAAGGCCGAGGATCAAACCAACGATGGCGAGTGGCAGCGCAAGGTTGACAGGGTTGTCACCGGCCTTCAAGCCCATCACGGCGATCAATGGATTCAAGTGCGCTCCAGCGCCAAGCTCGAAACTTTTTGCCTCACCGCCCGGAGCTTTGAAGGGAAGCGTGATCGTTTGACCAAAAAAACTCGCCTTGTTCGAGCCGATCAAAAACACCAGAATGCTCGAGGCAATCGAGTTGAGCATGATCGTGTTGATCACCTCGCTCGAGCCGAAACGCGCCTTCAACCAGCCCGGAATTGCGCCCCAGAATGCGCCACCGAGCGCCGCCGCAATGATGGCGAGCGGCGCGATGATGACCCACGGTCCCGGCACGTAAATGCCGACCGCGCTCGAGAAGAGCGCACCGAAAACGATTTGTCCCGGTGCTCCGATGTTGAACAGGCTCGCACGGAAGGCGAAGGCGAGCGACAAACCGGTGAAGATCAATGGTGTGGCCTGCGTCAGGCTGAGCCACAAACCCGCCAGGTCAAACCCCGGTCGGAAGCGCGGGAACAGTGGCCCGAACAAACTCGAGTAGGCGTACCACAGCAAATCCACCTTGCCAAGCCAGGTTTGAACTCGAGGACTGTAGGGTGTGTTTGGCGAAACAATCCACTTCACCATTAACTCGAGTGGGGCAACAAAAGTGACCTGTAACCAATCGCCAATACGGGCAAACAAGCTCAAGTTTTCACCAGTTTCGGGCAGCCCCGGTACAGATTGCAAACTAAGAATCACGATGCCACCGACCACGATGGCGAGCAGGAGCGAAACAGTGGGCACGATGCCGCCGCGTAGGTTGTAGATGCGCTGTGCCCAATCGGAACGGTGCGACAAGCCAACCACCACGCCATACGCGCCGGAAAGGAACAACACCACCGCGCCGAGGTTCGGACCAAAATTCTGGAAGTCCAAGCGTCGGTACAGCGTGCCCTTCTCGAGCAACGGAAATTGCACCACATCAATCGCGTGAACCATCAACCCGAGTTGCAACGCGACGGCCAACATCACCAGCACGCCAGCCCAACCGACGAACCTCGAGCGCATGAAAGCCAATGCCGCCAACGCGATCACACACAGCATCGTGAACCAGCCCGCCAGCGTTGAGGCCGAAAAGTCAGGGTATGAATTCGGCTTGAAATTTGAGAAATTCACGATGTTGCCCGGATGCACCAGCAGTGTACCCTCGCCGCTGAAGCCGCGTGAAACCGTGGCGAACGGAAACAAAAACAACCCCAGCAACGCCACCACGCTCAGGCCCGCCAAGAACCAGAAGGTGTTCGCTCGAGGTTGCACAGCACGAACTGATCCTCGGGCGGACACGCGAGGTGCAACGGGTGCTGGTGCGGCGTTGGTGGTCACGCCCGCATTCTGACCGGGAATGCTCGGGTTTGGCAAGGAAAGGCGGGGCGAAGGGCAAAAGGCAGATGGCGAAGGAAGTCTCGGGGCGCGAGCGTTGTTTTCGGTTTTAGGGGTTCCCTTTGCCCTTCGCCTTTTGCATCGTATTGTGAATACATGAATATTGGCATTCTTGGCATTCCAATGGATTTGGGCGCAGGACGGCGAGGCGTGGACATGGGACCGAGTGCACTCAGGTACGCGCAAATCGCCGAAACCTTACGTGGCCTCGGGCATAGCGTCACCGATCACGGTAATGTCAACGTACCCGTCGTTGAGACCGTGACCAGAACCAGTAACGAACCGCACTACCTGGAGCAAATCCGGCAAGCCTGCCAAGAGGCTGCCGAACGACTTCAAGCCTTTGCCCCCGAAACATTCCCCATCTGCATTGGTGGCGACCACTCCATGTCGATGGGCACCGTTGCCGGTGTGACCCAAGGTGAACGCATCGGTCTGATCTGGGTGGACGCGCACACGGACTTCAACATTCCATCCACGACCGACACGGGCAACATTCACGGAATGCCCGTCGCGCATTTGGTTGGCCTTGGTGATGAACGGCTCATCAACATCGGCGGAGTCGGTGCAAAAATCCGACCCGAAGACATCGTGATGATTGGTATTCGCAGCGTGGACACCGAAGAACGCGAACTCCTGCGGTCTCGAGGTGCGACGATCTACACGATGAAAGAAATCGACCGTATCGGCATGGCGCGAGTCGCCGATGAAACTCTCGAGAAACTCCTCCACGTCAAACGTATTCACGTCTCGTTTGATGCCGATTCGCTCGACCCGAGCATCGCCCCCGGCGTTGGCACGCCCGTTCCCGGTGGCCTGACCTTCCGTGAGGCGCACCTCTTGATGGAACTGCTCGCCGATTCCGGCAAAGTCTCGAGCCTGGATTTGGTTGAAGTCAACCCGATCCTGGACCGCGAAAATGCGACCGCGAAAATCATGGTCGAGATGACCTCGAGTTTGTTGGGAAAACGGATTTTGTAGCGGGTGATCGCTGTTTCATGTTGGTTGAGAATCAAATGGGTTTGTCAAACGAACTGGCTTTGATCGGCTTGCGACCCGTGAAGTACATGAAATGGGCTCGGTACTCTTGGTGATCGCTGGAGGTTACGGTACTTCATCCCACATCACCTGACAAAAATCTGCTTTGACTTGTTCAAAAGACCGATCAAGGCAAAACTGCGCTCGAGTGCGTAAAGGACACGATCAAATCACTGACAAGCGAAGCGGCGAAACCGCGTCGTAAGGTGATTCGATTTGAGATCAACCCTCACTTACCCGAGCGCATTCAGTTGTTCGCGCAGGACTTTGACGCGCTCCAGGAGCGGTTGGGCTTGGCCAGTGGCCTGATGTTGCGCCTCGAGTTGCATGATCGCACCCGCATGAATGTGGTGATCGTCCGGGTTTCCGAACAGGCTGTCAAGAAGCGCGAACTCCTCTTGGCTGCGCAGATTTGCATCGTTGCGGAACATTTCCAGGTACGTCCATTGAAATTGCGGCTCGGAAACCTGTCCCTGAATGAATTGGTCCATCAGGCTTGCGTATGGTGTCATGTTGGTGGTTTTTCCGGTTGGATTGACCCGAGCACCATCGGTGTTGGGCAAGAATTGCTCGAAGCTGGGCTCGAGATTCTCTGGCGTGATGTTCCAATTGTCCAGGTCAAATTTGGCCTGCTGATTGCGGAACACAATGATTTGAGGGCTTTGGTGCATGATGCCGGTGCGTTCAGCCACGCGGTTCGAGGCTGGACGGGCTTCGACCACGCGGATGATGCCGACCGGCACGTCGTTGCGGTCGCGCAGCAGGCTTTCGATGTTGCCCCAACCTTGCATGGTTTTGTGGCAGGTTCCAGCTTTGAAAATCGCGGCGGTCGGGTTCTGATCAATAAAAGCGTCCACCTCTTCGGCGGTGTTCAGGGCGTACATGTTCTCGCGTAAGCTCATGGAATCCTCTTTCGGCCCGAGTGAAGCGTTTGGCTCGAGCGACGGCACTGTTTGGTATTCTTGATGATTTTGTTTGCATCAACCGTCATCAGGACGACACAACGAGCGAAGTCGAGCGTACAGATCAGGCTCGACTTCGCTTATTCGGGTTTCAATGTCAGTTTTTGAGGGTGACGCGCAGGGTGGTGCGAACATCGCTGGCCATGTCCGAAACCACCGAAAGCAGTTCAGCCACACCGAAGGCCACGATGGAAAGCAAGATCGAACCGGTCAAGTAATACACGGGGTACGCCCACATGCCTGGGGCGGCCTTCTCTCCGGGCATGGTTGCAATGACCATGCCGAAGCCTGCGAGCAAAAAAATTCCGGCCAAAACCCGCAGCCAACGGGCGATTGGTTTCATACCGGCAACGGATTCAACCAGGGTCGGGGTGATGCTGATGCTCGAAGGGTGGCGCGTCTCGAGGGAAACTTTTGGATCGAATGCCTCGCCGGACCAGTCGTTCGAGGATGGCACCACGCTGGGCGCTTTGACCGCCCCGAGCGAACCGGTTTCGAATTGGTTGTCTGGCAATGCATAACCCAGGGCATCGGCTTTGCTGTTGTTCTGATCGCCGTAACGCACATCCATACGAGGGCGGCTCGGCGGGATTTCCTGCGAGGCCCGAGGGTTTAGGTTGGGCACGCCCAAATTCGGCAGACTCGGTGGAATTTCGCTGGTGGCCCTTGGCGAGAACACCCCAGAATCCGTCACCCGAGGTTGGTTTGCCTCTGGGCGAACATTTTCGCTCATGCGCGAAAGCGCCGCCGGATCGAGCGGTGGCAACTCGAGCGTTTGGCGCTCCAAGTGCGGTTCGGCAGTCCCGTTGAGCTTGCTGGCCCCATTCAGGTGGCTGCTCGCCCCATTGATCATGCTGGGTCCATTCGTGGTGGTCCCGTTCAGGCGCGTTGCGGGTGGAACGCCCGGAGAGGAACCTGCGAACCTCGAAGTTGGCAATTCATCCCAGGGATCAACCGGTGCACCATCACCTTTGGGCGGCGAGGTCAGCGTCGCTTTGGCCTGCGCGACAGAGGTTTTGACCGACTCAAAAAAGAACTTGAGTTCCGTAACATCGAAACCACGAATGCTGCCCTCAATGCTCGAGCCGTGGGCACTGCGCACGCTCAAAGCCCCGGAACTGGTCGTGGCGACCTTGGTGATGTCGCGCAAGTCGGTGCGTTGAACACCGGTTTCGTCGGCGTAGACGAGTTCACGCTGTGTGACGACGAGCGCCTTGTCCGGCCCGTTCAAGCGCGTGCGAATGTCATGGTCGAGAACCCCAACCTCGCGCAAACGCGTTTCAATTGCCTCCATTGCGTGCCTCCTGGGTGCGTCGGGCTTGTTGCCCTTCGGTTGCGCCCTTTTCGCGCCTTCACCCTCCAAACCTTTTTGGTCCCCCGAGGAAGATGCTTGTCTCTCACACTATACGCGATAAAAGCAAGAATTGCCACGTCCTGAACGGCATGGGTTGCCTCAGAGACCTCTAATTCACGATGACCCAGGTGCAATTCCGAGCGTCCAGTCGTTCCAGACCGGGTTTTGAATGGCAGCTCGAGGTCAAATGATTTCGTCGCAAACCCATAAAATACAAGGCATGAATTCCCAAAAACCCCTGTTGCTCGGGCATCGCGGCAGCCCTCGGGTCAAACATGAAAACACGCTCGAGTCCTTTCAAGCGGCCCTGGAGACTGGCCTGGATGGGATCGAGTTGGACGTGCAACGGTCGTTCAATGGCGTGCTTGTGGTGCATCACGATTTTTACTTACCTGATGGTCGCCTGATCGCATCCCTCAAAGACACTGAAATTATGAACCTCGAGTTACCGGGTGGTCTGCGCGTACCATCGCTCGAGGCAGTGCTCGTTTGGGCCAAACAGTCTGGCGCGTATGTCAACATTGAGATCAAATCCGAAGCCATGACCAGCGATGGACGCGAGATCGAAACAGTGCGGTTCATCGAACGTCTCGATATTGGCGAAAACGTCATCATCTCGAGCTTCAACCCAGCCTCAATAGTCCGGGTGCGACTCGCCAATGCCCACCTTGAAACGGCCCTCCTGTACGACAACGAGGCGGGTTCTCCCTGGTTTCTCGAGGATGCCAAGCTTGCACCAGTGCTCGGTGTGAAGGCCATCCATCCGCACCATTCACTCGTCACGCCCGAACTGATCGCTCGCGCCAAATCCCAAGGTTGGCGGGTCAATGTCTGGACGGTTAACGACTTGGAATTGGGGGTGAAACTGCTCGAGATGGGTGTGAACGCCCTGATCGGTGACTTTCCAGAGGTGCTGCTCGAGGCACAAAAACGGTTTTTGCACGCCAAATCGTCCTGAAATCAGCTAGCCTGAACCATGCTCGAGTACAAACTGATCTCCGCCGCCGAAATCGACCTCTTTGAGGAACGCCTGAACCGATTCATCGTCAGCCTCGCCGGGAAAGCCCAGGTTGGCGATCCGAAGTTCACGACCTGCGCCGGACCAAATGGCGTGGTCACGTACAGTGCACTCGTGCCATTCAAACGGGTCACGGCCACCGGTTAATCACCCCAGAAGAGGCAGTCGAATTTCGCGTAAAACGCGAGTGTCTCCCGGTCAACCACTTCCAATCCGTACAACTCGAGAAAGCGTTCGCTCCAACCATTGAATTGTGGATTCATGTCTACTTCGAGGCTGTCAACGATCAACGCTAAATCCCAATGGCGGTCCATCACACCAGCGCGTCCGAGATCAATCCAGCCCGAAATCTCGAGTTCATCGTTCAGCAAAACGTTCGGTAAGCACGGGTCGCCATGACAGAGCACCAAGTCTTCGGTTTTAGGCGCGTGCTCGAGCAGTGTTTCCAATTCAAGTTTGAGGCTGGCATTTTTGGTTCTTGCTCGAGCCTGAGCGATTCTGGTTTCCAACGTGAGATGGTACGGGCAATCGTCAGTGTTCGTGTCGTGCCAGGTCCGTAGGTCGACAGCAATTTTGGCGATGATGCTTGGAATTTGATCCGATTGCCACGGCTGCGAGGCATCACGGCCTGGAATGCTGGTCATTAGCAGGTACTCAAGATTGTTGTCTTCGAGAAACAGTTCAACTTTTGGGACGGGGAGGTTTTTTGATCTCAACCATTGCAGCCGATCAGCTTCGGCTCGAATCGAAAAGGCCGGGTCGGGATCGTTCGAGACTTGTGCAAATTTCAGGAACAGTGATTCATTTCCGTCCTCGAGCCTGAAGACACGAGCCCCCGACATTCCGAGCTTGATTTCTACAAACAAAAATCCCTCGAGCCGTAACCCGAGGGATGCAAAAACTCTTTTTGTTTACCGAGCGAATTCGACCGAACGCGACTCACGAACAACCGTGACTTGAACCTGTCCCGGATACTCCATGTCCTGCTCGATCCGTCCAGCGATCTCTCGAGCCAGAATCGTCGCTTTTGCATCCGAAACCCGTTCGGGTTGCACGATCACACGAACCTCGCGGCCCGCCTGAATCGCAAAGGCGTTTTCGACACCGGGGAAGCTGACCGCTATCGTCTCGAGTTGTTGCAGGCGTTTGACGTAGGTCTCGAGGTCTTCGCGGCGTGCACCGGGCCGTGCGGCGCTGATCGCATCGGCGGCGGCGGCAAGGACGCTGTAGACGCTCTCACCGTTTTCGGGATCGTGATGGTGCGCAATCGCGTCGATGACTTCAAACGGCTCGCCGAAGCGTCGGGCGAGGTTGATGCCGATCTCGACGTGCGTGCCTTCGATCTCGCGGTCAATGCTTTTGCCGACATCGTGCAGCAGCCCAGCGCGACGGGCCAGCACCGCATCAAGGCCGAGTTCTGCCGCCATGATGCCGCAAAGGTGCGCGACCTGAATCGAGTGCTTCAGAACATTCTGTGCGTAACTCGAGCGGAAGTGCATGCGGCCCAGAAGTTGCAGCAACCCAGGTTTCAGACCGACGACGTTCGCCTCAATCGCGGCCTCTTCACCACGCTCGAGGATGTAGGTTTTCATTTCGTCCTGGGCTTTGGCGACGACTTCTTCGATCCGGGTTGGGTGGATGCGTCCGTCTTGCACCAGTTGCTCGAGGGCTTTGACGGCGACCTCACGGCGGATTGGGTTGAAGCTCGAGAGGATCACGGCTTCTGGTGTATCGTCAATGATCAGGTCCACGCCGGTCAGGGATTCAAAGGCGCGAATGTTGCGACCTTCACGTCCAATGATTCGACCCTTCATGGCATCCGATGGGATTGGGACAACACTGACGGCCATGCTCGCAGTCGTCTCCGAGGCGCTGCGTTGAATCGCCTGCGCGATGATCTGCTGCGATTGGCGCTTCACATCCAAGTTGACCTTGTTCATCATCGACTTGACGCGAACAGCCTTCTCTTCCTCGAGTTCGGCCTCGAGCTTGGAGAGAATCTGTTCGGCGGCCTGTTCACGGGAGAGTTGAGCGACCTCGTAGAGCTTGACGTCCGCCTCGTGAATCTTGCCCTCGAGTACACCCTGCAATTCCAGGGTGCGGCGCGTGTCGGACTCGAGTTTTTCCTCGAGCGCGTCCAATTTCAGGGCTCGGGCATCGAGTTGTTCGCCGCGCCGGGACAGGCGTTCGGTTTCGGCTCGGGCCTCGTCGCGTTCGGAACGCACTGCATCACGGTCGGCACGCAGGGTTTCGCGTTCGCCTCGGACGGCTTCGCGTTCTCGTTTGATGTCCTCTTCAAGCCGGGCTTTTTCGTCTAAAAGAGCGGCTCGAGCCTGAACCTCGGCGTTTTGGCGGGCGCGTTCGGTGTCGGTTGAGATTTGCAGTTTGGCGTTGTCGAGGTCCTGTTGTGCTTGACGGCGGGCGTTTTCGACCTCATTTTGTGCTTGGCGACGGGCGGCTTCAAGTTCGGTTTGGGCTTGTCGTCTGGTGGAGTCGGCTTCGCGCTGTGCGACCTCGCGGATTCCCGCGTCGGCCTGTTGGCGTGTCTCGAGCGTGCGTTGAAAGTTCCCGTTCGCCCAAAAGTAAATTGCTCCGGCCCCGACGAGCAAGCCAACAATGGCGTAAATAAATTCCATGATGGCTCCTCTCGAGAAATGTTGTCAGCCAGCAGCGAAGCGATGAGACCACCGAAAGCGAAGGTCTCGAGCAGGGCGAGCAGGCTGTGAAGGCTGTAGTTCATTTTTGGATTGCTCCGTGGAAAGTCTAACATCCTGTTCGGCTTTTGAAGCAGGTGAATAACACTGTTGGCGTGTGGATTGGGTCCTGGGTGCAAATTTTGACGGGTTTCAAACTTGCTGATCTTCAGCCCAGCCTCGAGCCGGAATTTCGGTTCAGGCATTTGGTTCAGGCATTCGGTCCTGTGATTGCTTCGTTATGCCTGATGTGCTTCTGGCGTGCGACATTTGACCCACAAGCCTGCTATTCCTTCCCTAGACTCAAGCCATGTCCACTGTTCTCGTACTCGACGATGAACCAACCCTGGTGAAACTTGTCGAGGCCATCCTCAAAGGCAATGATTATGAGGTCCATGCTTTCACGCGGGCCAAAGATGCCCTCTCAGCACTTGAGACCGACTTGGTTCCGGATGCCTTCGTTTGCGATATTTCCATGCCGGTGATGAACGGTTACGAGTTCTGCTCAAGCGTTCGCACCTTCGAGAAGTTCCGCACCACGCCGTTCATCTTCCTGTCCGGTCTGGCCGAACGCGGCGACATCCGCAAAGGCATGAACACCGGTGCGGACGATTATTTGACCAAACCATTTGAGCATCACGAATTGCTCGAGGCGCTCGAGGTGCGTTTGCGTCGCGCTGAAGAGATTCGCCCGCCGCGTCAATTGGGCGTGATGGCCCGAGGCTTGGGCGAGGCCAGCGTCAGTTGGGATTCCAACGAGGTCACATGGGGCTCGAAAAAGGCCGCCGAATTCTTCTTCTACCTGCTCGAGCATCCGGGTGGCAGCACCACCTGGGAAGCTGCCGAAGCGCTCTGGCCGGAAAAAGACGAAACCAGGGCCGCCAGCGTCTTCCACACGACCTTGCACCGCCTGCGCAAAACGCTCGAGGCCGATGCCGTACAATCCGCGAACCGCCGTTACTACCTGAACCCGGAACTCGAGATCACCTACGACGTTCGCACGTACCTTGAGGCTGCGAAAACCGCGCAAGAAACCCCCAGTTTGGAGATTTTCGATGCCGCCGTCAGCATGTATCGCGGACCGTACCTGGCCGGGTTCGACAGCGAATGGTGCGAGGACCGCCGCGAGGCATTGCACGCCACGCATTTGGGATTGCTCTTGGATGCTGCCAAGATCGCCGAAAGCCGGGGCGAATCGCGCCGCGCCGCCTGGTACGCGCACCTGGCCGCAGCGCATGAACCGTTCGCCGACACCGCCTGGAACGACCTTGCCCGACTCTGGGATGGCATGGGCGACTCGAGACGCGCCGCGAACGCAAGGGCGCGACAACTGGCTTGGGATGAGTAGAACCGGGTAAAAGTTCAAAGTGGAAAGGGAAAAGTGAAGGTCAAAGGCTCGAAGCTCGAGCCTTTGACTTTTTATTGGGCTCGGGATTTCTCGAAATCCTTGTGTAACAGAACACTTCTGATTGGTTCAGCCCGACGGTCTGTCCTGGGGATGGACTGAACCCGAGCCGAGATTTCTGTTCGCGCCGCCGTCCTACCCGATTCTTTGCTGAACTACCGTGCTCAGAAACCCGGCGTTCATGGCTGCGGGTTGTAGCCTCGAGCAATGGCTTTAGCGTCTGCCTTTGGTCGTTTCGTCTCATTGCGGGCCTTGGGCAACGGCGCGATGGGCGAGGTCTTCCTCGGTGTGGACCCGAATGAGGCATCACCCAAACCGGTGGCGATCAAGCTTCTGAAAAACCCACTTCCGGCACTCGAGGCGCGGTTCCGGCGCGAGTTTCGTGTTTTGCAAAAACTTGAACATCCTTACGTGGTACGGGTGCTCGAGTTCGGGGAGGGTGCCAAAGGTTCGTATTTGGTGATGGAATTCATCGAGGGGACCGACTTGGCCCACTGGCAGGGTGAAGCGCCAACGAACCTTGATGGGATTCGCCGCACCGTCAAGATTGCCAGCAAGATGGCTCAGGGCCTCGAGCATGTGCATCGCGCTGGGGTGATTCACCGCGATTTAAAACCCGAGAACATCCTGGTTGACCGTGACGACACGCCGAAACTCACGGACTTTGGGCTGGCCCGAGACACGAACGCGAGCGCCATGACGCACGCTGGGCGCGGCGGATTTCTCGGGACGCTGCTTTATGCCGCTCCCGAGCAGATTCAGGGCCGGTCATTGGATCACCGTGCAGACCTGTACGCCTTCGGGATGCTGCTGTACCGATTGCTGACCGGCGAGACCGCGTTCGGAGACCGTGACGTGGGACAGATCGTGCTGGCCCAATTGCGTGAACGCCCCAAAGTTCCGAGCAACTTGAACCCAGCAATTCCCGCGAACCTCGAGAAAATCGTCATGCAACTCTTGGAGAAAAACCCGGCGGACCGGCCCGACAGCGCCGCGCACGTACAGGGCTTGCTCGAGATGGTCAACGCCGAATTGAAGGTCACGAACAGCACCTCCAGCCTGACACTGACCGGTGTTGAGGGCCTGACTGTGGCCGATCTGAGCCTCGAGCCGCAAGGGTTGCTGGAAGCACCGTTCTTGGGGCGTGAACCGCTGCTGGCCGAGACCTTGTTGGCCGAAAGTCCCGCAGTGCTGTTTGAGGGTGAAACCGGCATTGGCAAAACGCGATTGCTGCGTGAGTACCTGCGTGAACGAACCCTGGAGGGCCACCGCAGCTTCGAGGCCACCCCAAGTCCGGGCCTGCGCCTGCCGCTCGAGGCGTTGGCGCAATGGCTGCGGGCCGCATTGACGCGGGCTCGTGCCCAGAACACAGCGATGCTCGAGTTGCTGCTGGACATGGAAGGTCCAACCCTGGCGAACCTCGTGCCAGAATTCAACCGCACACCATTGACCATGACGGGCGGGCAGGTGCAGTTCTCGTTGTTTGCCAGCGCCCTGCGTTTTCTGCAGCAAATCAGTGATCGACCGATCCTGTTGGCACTCGAGCACGCGGAACGCGCCGATGAAGCGACGCTGGCGTTCATTTCGTTCGCGTTGCGCAACCTGGGCAGCCACGTTGGGGCGGACGGAAAGGGCCTGAGGTTTGTGCTCACCAGCCGTCTCGAGGCGGTCTCTGAAACGGTACGCAACGGTGTGCAGGCACTCGAGGTCGAACGGCTCTTGACGCGATTCCTGGTTCCGCCGCTGGCCGCAAGCGATGCCGAACAAATGGTTCGGGCGATGCTCGGTGGGCCAACGGATACAGCACTGATCGAACACGTGGTTGAACGTTCACGCGGCAACCCGTGGATGGCGAGCGAGGTCTTGCGCGAACTGCTCGAGACCGGTCAGGTCTTCAAACACCGCCGCTATTGGGAATGGACGAGGCTCGAGGCGGGCCTCAGTCCGGGCTTGCGCGAAGCGTTCGAGGCGCGGTTCTTGAAATTGACCAGCAGCGCCCAGGAACTCGCCGCCTTTGCCGCCGTGATCGGTGAGGTGCTGGATTTCGATTCATTGCTCGAACTCTCCGGGCTCGAGGAGAATCCGCTTCTGGATGACCTTGAGCGCCTGATTCGTGCCAAAGTCTTGCTCGAGGAACGCCGTGGTCGGGATGAGGTTTACCGTTTCGCCCACCCATTGATGCGTGAGGCGGCACTCGAGGGGCTTTCGGCCCGCCGTCGCCGCAATTTGCACGCCCGTTACGCGCAACTGCTTGAGGGAAAAGGGGTAGAACCGGCGGTGCTGGCTGTTCATCTGGCATTCGCTGGCCTGGGCGAACGTGCCGCCGCCCAGGCGCTCGAGGCCGCGCACCGTGCCGAGGCGGTCTTTGCGCTCAGCGATGCCGAAGCGGTGGTGCGTCAGGCGTTGGCGGCGCTCGAACCGGTCATGGGTCAGCCGGTCGTGGGTCAGAGCGAGGCCATCCCACTCCAGGGCTCGTTGCAAACTTCACCCTCGGCAGAGGCCCAAGCCTTGCGTTCCGGACTCGAGTTGATGCTCGGCAAGATCGCCACCTTGACCGGACGCAGCGAGGAGGCCGAACGCCTGTTGAAGACGGTGCTTGAACGAAAGGACGGAACTTGGAACGAAACGAAACTGGCACTCGCCCGCCTGTATCAACGGCAATCGCGTTGGCCCGAAGCAATTGAATTGCTCGAGCCCGACCAGAATGCACAAACGAGCGCCGAAACCTGGTGCGTGCTCGTCTCGAGCCTGCGCTTATCGGGCCGAATCGAACAGGCGCTCGAACGCGCCAACGAAGCCGAACGCCACCTGAAACCCGAACCCGGCTGGCAGGGTTTCCTCGAGCAGCAACGGGCCAGCGCTTACCTGAGCCTCGGTCAGACCGAATTGGCACACAACCATGCCCTGCGGGCATTGGCATTGGCGCAAACGCACAACGACCCTGAGGCGCTCTCGCGCATCCTGATCACTTTGGGCCGCATCGAACGCAAACTGGCGCGTTTTGCGGCGGCACTCGATCATTACGAACAGGCGCAACTTGTCCTGACCAAACTCGGGGATTTGCGTGGCATCGCCGCGATTGAGGTCAACATCGCCGCCGTGCTGCTGGATTCCAGGGATTTTTCAACGGTGATTGAACGTCTCGGCAACGCTCTCGAAATCGCCGAACGCGGCGGCTATCAGGATTTGATCGCCATTGCCTATTACAACCTCGGTGAGGCGCACGCACTGCGCGGCGAGACTCAACAGACCGCACACTTCGCCGACCTTGCCGTGCAAAAGTACGCGCAACTTTCCGGCACGAAAATGCTGACCGATTCGTTGCTAATGCTGGCGCAAGCCCAAGTCCTGCTCGAGCAGGACCCAACCAGCACCTTGAAAACTGCCGGGGCCATCGTGCGCAAGGTCGAAGATTGGCAGGAGTTCACGTTGGTCGAGGCCCGCTGGCACTTGCAGCTCGAGCCTGACCGTGCCATCACGCTGCTGAACTCGCTTTTGGAGCGCAATCCAGGTTCGGACGATGCCCAGTTGTTGTTGGTTGAGGCGTTGCGTGTCTCTGGAAAAGAAAATGAGGCACGCTCGGTGCTGCATCAAGTGGGGCATCAGAGCGTCGCTCAGAACCTCCGGGGGGTGTATTCCGGCCTCGAGATGGTGCTCGGGTTGCGTGCCACCGATTGGTTGCAGGTCCGTGATTGGCTCGAGGAGGAAGGGCAATGGGTTTGGATGGCTCGGCTTCCAACCTGGCGAACGGCTGGGTCTTCGCTGTAAGAGTCTCGTCATGGCCCAAAAACCAGACTGTACCCGGACCAAAGGATTCTCATTCTGAAGTCTGGTGGTTGCTGGGATGGCGGGTCATACCCCAAACGCTTTGTGGGCGATCACAACAACCCGGACGAACCATGTGTCGTGGAGGCTCGAGTGCGAACCCATCATCTCTTACAACTTTCCCTTCCAGTTCTGGCCTTTTTGGTGGCCTGCGGTGAAACCCCGAACCTGCGCAGCACCGATGTCAACGGCGACTCGAGCACCATCAACGGTTCGGTTGCAGCCTCAAAAGCTGCCGATATTGACCTGGAAGCCACCATGCCGGTCATGCGGGCACAATCCGGTTCGCTGCGAGCCAAGACCAGCAGCACCGATGCCTTCAACGCGCTTCTGCGCTTGGATGGCACTTCTGTTCTGGCCGTCGCCGCCGACGGACAGGTGCTCGGCTCGAGCGCGATTGCGGGTGATGGCAGCTTCTCGATTGCCACACTTAAAAACCAGACGGTCGCATTGATGCTCGCCACCAAAGGTAAAGTTCCAGGAACTTGGGTTTGCCAGCAGGCCCTCGAGTACAACGATGGAACCGCTGCGCAAACAGCGGTCCTCAAATCCGTTGGAGCCCAGATTCAGGCGGGGCGCTTCAGTTTCAAAGCCACCGGTCGCGCCAGCAGCCCGACCTCACAGGCAAGCGTCACACCCATCAACGATGCACGGTTCTCGAACGATTCACTGGACGGCTACCAGCGTTGCGGCAACCCGAACGCCGAAGAAATCGTCGTGACTGGCGATTACAACATCACCTGGCCCACCGGCTTGAACGCGAACGATCCGCTGCGCAACTTCAACCGCACACTGGTTCTGGGTCTGGACACCAGCACCAATGGCAAACCACGCTTCGTCGGTGCAGGCACGGTCAGTGCGGATGGCAAACTCGAGATTCGGGTGCGTCACGAGGTCGGCTCGAGCGTCAAGCTTTCACCAACGATTGCCGATGAACGCAGCTTTGAGGCCCTCAGCGGCACGACTGCACTGATGCCAACCTGGAACATGGGCATCCCAGCCGGCGATGTCAGCCAGAAAAACGATTTTGGAGCCATCAACGCCGAGATCGTTCAAGTCAAAGGCGATGTGCTCGCCTCGAACGACATGCCACAGGTCGGAGCAAGCGTGAGCGCCACCCTCGAGTCTCAACCCGGCTCCATCGCGCAAAGCCTGACCATGACCAGCGCATCCTCCAAGGTCGGAGAGGGCGGAGCCTTCAACCTGCTCGTGCCAAAACCCAACGATCCAGAGGCCACCTTCGACTTGAAAGTCGTCAGTTTGGACAGACTCGAGACCGTTTATGACGTGTTGCAACCCGGCAAGTCATCCTTTCTCAATGCCAAGCGCCTGAAAACCCAACCGGTCAACGGCCTGCGCACCCAGCAGTTCGGCACGACCGCCGATGACGCGATTCGCGCCATGACGCTCGAGGGCCAAAATTTGATCGTGATCGGTGAAACCGAAGGCTTGCTTGCGAACCCAGCCAATCAAGACGTTTTTGTGCGCAAGTATTCAGCCACGGGCAATGTCTTGTGGCACAAACGCTTCGGGATACCAGGCATTGATGACAGCGCCGTGGCGGTGCTGGCCCGAGCAGACGGCACGCTTTTGATCGCCAGCCAAACGCTTGGCGGCACGCAAAGTTACCTCACCAAGCTGGACCCGAGCGGCGCTGTAGTGTGGATGAAAACCCTGCTGGTCTCAGGGCTGAGCACAATCAACATCATCGGTTTGACCCAAGCCGCAAATGGTGATGTCTACGCGAGCGGTTGGAGCAAAAATTCCACCGGCAGCACCGGGCACGATGGTCTGCTGCTGAAATACAGCAACACCAGCTTGAACCAAAGCAGCGGCCCAGGCCCACTTTGGAACATCAACATCGCCTCTTCTGGCAGCAACGACGATGAAATTCGTGGCGTGGCCCTGGATGCCAATCAGAACTTGGTCATGGCCGGCGCGACGGACGGCGAACTCGAGATTGGACACCAGGTCGGCAGCACAGACATTTTCATTGCCCGCTTTGATGCAGCCAACCTGACTGGAACGACTGCCCCAAATGGCGCGTTGATCCATCAGGTTGGGACCAACAGCAGCGACGAACCAAACGCCATCGCAGCAGACTCGAGCGGTAACGTCTACGTGACCGGCTTTACCGGTGGTGGCGGTTCGTCGGGACCCTCGCGCCTGTCTGGTTTCCTGCAAAAGTTTGACACCAACCTGATGCCCACCTGGATGAGCACCATTGTCACCAACGATGGAACCGACGCGGCCAACCTGGGCCTCAGTGTCGATCAGGGCAGCATTTACGTGGCTGGACGTACTTTTGGACCCGTCGCTTCGGGCAGCTTTGCGGGAGACTCGGACATCACGCTGGCACGCTACGAAAGCGACGGCTCGAGGACCTGGTTGAAACAATTCGGCACGGCCAAAGCCGATGAAGCCCAAGCCGTGGTCGTGCGCAACGCCCGAGTGATCGTTGGCGGCATGACCAGTTTGAGTTTGCACGGGCAACTCTCGCTTGGTAAGCAAGATGCGGTCACGCTCGATCTGAGCACGAACGGAAATTAAACTCGAGGTTTTCAGGCACGGCGTTGTAATACCAATGGGTGGTTGAGGCTGAGAGCCATGTCCTGCCTCAACCATGTTTGATTTCTCAGGCTCGAGGTGCGTGCATTTCACCTCACGTTCACCCTTGAGGCGGTACACTTCGGACTCGTGGAACCCCTCATTCAAGCCGTCATTTTGGGCCTCGTTGAAGGCATCACCGAATTCCTACCGATCTCGAGCACCGGGCATTTGATCGTCGCCGAGCGCCTGATCGGTTTCAGCGACCCGGACAAAACGTTTACAGTCGTGATTCAGATCGGTGCAATTTTGGCGGTCGTCTGGTTTTACCGCACGGACTTGATCGCTCGAGTCATTGCGCTGTTCACGGGCCGTCCGAACGCCCTGAAATTCTGGCTCAACCTGGTGATCGCCACGATTCCTGCCGCCGTGATCGGATTGGGACTCGAGAAGATCCTGAGTCGGTTTGAATCGATCACCGTCATCGCCACAGCGTTAATTGTCGGTGGTGTGCTGCTGTGGTGGCTCGAGCAGGTGCGAGGACGGCAACTAACCGGCCAGGAATCCACCGAGGTTGATCTTGATGCGATCACGCCAAGGCAAGCGTTGCTGATCGGGTTGGCGCAAACCCTCGCCGTCATTTTTCCTGGCACGAGCCGATCCGGGGCCAGCATCGTCGGTGGTTGGCTGGTTGGCCTGAACCGCGTGACCGCCACCGCCTTCAGCTTCTATCTCGGCTTGCCGACGCTCGGGCTGGCGGGATTGTACAAGCTTTACAAGGCACGTGATGCCCTCTCGAGCCTACCTGGGGGAGCGCCAGCATTGTTGCTCGGCACGGTGGTTTCAGGTATCAGTGCGTTTTTGGTGGTTGGTTGGTTGCTGCGTTACGTTTCACGCAATGACTTCAAAGGCTTCGCCATCTACCGCGTGATCCTCGGAACATTGATTCTCGCAATGGTGGCGTTCGGTCGGTTGTAAATTTCTGATGCCTACAGTCGATCTGGATTCTTCAACGCGGGAGACCCTTGCCAATTTGTCCGCTGATACACCAATGTGAATCCGGCCCGCATCATGTTGCGAAACGAGGGGTTGGGATGCGTTGGCGTATCCTCGCCCGTTTCCGTAATCACCCAGTGCGAACCGAGTGCTGCCGCATCCCGAATCCGCCGGGCCATCAGCGCCCCCTGAGCGCCGCGCCTGCGATGCGAGGCCAGCGTGCCACCCAAGCCCAACCAACTCAGGCCGTCTCGAGTGAACATCGCAGCACAGGCAACCGGGAGATCATGATCGAAGGCCAGGTAATGCCACCAATGCTTGCGCCCAACCATCGCCGTCAACCAAAGCTCGAGGAACGTGGGCATGCCAAATGCGCCAATGACGACCTGCGCGAAATCTGCTGCCCGATCTGAACCAATCAATTCAACCCGCAAATCGGTCGTGATCTGCACATTCGGATCGGGTTTTCGGAACACTTTCGCCCAATTGTCACGCCATTCCAAACCTTGAACCTCTAGAATTGAAGATTGCAGGCTCGGACTGGCCTGAACTGCGAACGATTTGATGTTTCGAGCGCGATACAAGCTCAGAACCGGTTCGAGACCAACCGCTGAGACAGGTTCGCGCACCCCCAAACCAATTGCCCGATTGAACAACATGATCGGCAGGGGTTGGGCCAGCAAAACCACCGATCCGGCCACACGATGAACCTCGAGGCCCAAACTTATTGGGGCAACCGCAAACATGTCAGCATACGCTTCAGCCTCGGCAAACTCGAGCGATTCAGTCGAAATTTCAGTCATGGATTCACCTCTCAATAGAGATACGCAACGGAGTTGTATTTCGGATTTGCCGAATCCCGACCAGATCACTTGTGATTGAATCTTTTGCGTAGTAGGCTGAACCCAAGTTAGGAATCATTCCTAGTTGAATACTCTGAATGGTTGCGACAAGAACACCAGCGAGCGAGCACCTAAGCTCGAGCGCCTATCGGCATGACCACCCAGCATGACCAGACAGCAGGAACCAAGCTGCCAGCGGAGGCAAAGTGAAAGAACTCGAAATCAAAGACTTGTGGGCCAGCGTCAACGGCGAAATGATTTTAAAAGGCCTGAACCTGACCATTCCACGCGGCGAAATCCACGCGATTATGGGACCAAACGGCAACGGCAAAAGCACCCTCGCCAAAGTCATCGCCGGAGCACCCGAATACGCCGTCGAACGCGGCGAAGTCCTCTTGGACGGCGAGAACATCCTCGAGATGGAACCCGACGAACGCGCCCGCAAAGGTGTCTTCCTGGCCTTTCAATACCCGGTTGAAATCCCAGGCGTGACCGTCGCCAACTTCTTGCGACTCGCCATTCAAGCCCGCACCGGCGAAGAAGTGAAATTCATGGAGTTCTACAGCAAACTCCAAAAATCACTTTCACTGTTGCAATGGGACGAAAGCTGGGTCAACCGCTACCTGAATGAAGGCTTTAGCGGTGGCGAGAAAAAACGCAACGAAATCCTGCAAATGCTGATGCTCGAGCCGAGCATTGCGATCATGGACGAAACCGATTCCGGCCTCGACATCGACGCGCTGAAAGTTGTTTGCCAAGGTGTCAATGCGATGCGCGGCGAGAATTTCTCGGCGTTAATCGTCACGCACTATCAACGAATCCTGGACCTGATCGAACCCGACAAAGTTCACATCATGGTCGATGGACGCATCGTTGAAACCGGCGATAAAGGCTTGGCAACCAAACTCGAGGCCCAAGGTTACGAGTGGATCAAAGAGTACGCCGCGACCCTGCCGAAACCAGAATTCAACGCCGCCGACTGAACATAAAGTTCCGCGCCGAGAACCAAAGTCTCACCGCCATCTCTCGCTCGAGGAGGCACCATCATGACCCAGCAATACTCCGACAACATCCCAGATCCAGAAGTCGCCAAAATCGCCGAAGGTTACGAGTACGGCTGGAGCCAGCCCGAAAATTACGCCTTCAAAGCACCAAAAGGACTTTCACGCGAAGTCGTCGAGATGATCTCGAAATCCAAAGACGAACCCGCCTGGATGCTCGAGTTCCGACTGAAAGCCTTGGATGTCTACAACTCCAAGCCGATTCCAACCTGGGGCGCAGACCTTTCCGCGCTGGATTTGGAAAACATTTACTACTACATCAAACCCAGCAACGAACTGAACTCGAGAACCTGGGACGACGTGCCAGATGACATCAAACGCACCTTCGACAAGCTCGGCATTCCCGAGGCGGAACGTGGCATGCTGGCCGGAGTCGGAGCGCAATACGAATCGGAAATGGTCTACCACAACCTCAAAGAGGAATGGGAAAAGCTCGGCGTGATCTTCCTTTCGATTGAAGACGGAATGCGCGAGCATCCAGAAATCTTTCGTGAGTACTTTGCGACCGTCATCCCGCCAGAGGACAACAAATTCGCGGCGCTCAACTCCGCCGTCTGGTCCGGCGGCAGCTTCGTCTACGTGCCAAAAGGCGTGAACGTCGAAGTGCCATTGCAAACCTACTTCCGCATCAACGCCGAAAACTCCGGCCAGTTTGAACGCACCCTGATCGTGATCGAAGAGGGCGCATTCGCGCACTACATCGAAGGCTGCACCGCCCCAAGTTACTCGAGCGACAGCTTCCACTCCGGCGTGATTGAGATCGTCGTCAAGAAGGGTGCTCGGATGCGGTACTCGACGATTCAAAACTGGAGCCACAACGTTTACAACCTCGTCACGCAACGCGCCGCCGTTTACGAACATGCGCACATGGAATGGGTGGACGGCAACCTCGGCAGCAAAGTCACCATGAAATACCCAGCGACGTACCTGCTCGAGCCATACGCACGCGGCGAGATCCTTTCGATTGCCATGGCGAACACCGGGCAGCATCAGGACGCGGGCGGCAAAGTCGTTCACTTTGCGCCGAACACGAGTTCCAGCATCGTTTCAAAATCGATCAGCAAAAACACTGGACGCTCGAGCTACCGTGGACTTGTGAAAATTCACGATGGCGCGACCAACGCGAAAAGCAACGTCGAATGTGATGCGCTGTTGCTGAACGACGACTCGAGAACCGACACGTACCCGTATATCGAGATCGAAGAGAAAAGTGCTCAGGTTGGACACGAAGCCACGGTCAGCAAAATCAACGACGAGCAAGTCTTCTACCTGATGTCACGGGGCTTGAGCGAAGAGGCCGCGACCGGACTGATCGTGCGCGGATTTATCGAACCGATTGCCAAAGAATTGCCGCTCGAGTACGCCGTGGAATTGAACCGCTTGATCGAACTCGAGATGGAAGGTTCAGTCGG
>JANOWZ010000530.1:0-6357 GCA_031418155.1 Deinococcales bacterium | reverse complement strand
TTCCGGCGACGCAGGGAATCGCCCGGTCGCGCAAGATTTTGATCACCTGCGAAGGATTCGCACCATAGGCCACCAGATCGCCAGCGCAAATCACGAACTCCGTTCCCTCCTCCTCGAGCACCGTCAGCACCGCCTTGAGCGCCTGCACGTTGCCGTGAACATCTGAAATCAAACCGAGTTTCATGGAATGGTTGTAGTCCAAGAATGTCAGCCCAGTATCTGGCACGGCGGCCCGGGAGGTACCGCGAAGCCAGTTCAGGACGAGAAAAGCGACAACTGCCGCCAATGTCAAAACGATGCTGGCCAGCACTGGCCCGAGCCAAACGCGGGGATCTTCGCCCCTCATAACTTCGCGTAGACCAGCTGCTGCGTGTATGGGTGCTGCGGGTCCTCGAGCACCTGATCGGTCAGGCCACGCTCGACCACGCGACCCGAACGCATCACGATCACCCGATCCGCCAGCGTGCGAATCACGCCCAGGTCGTGCGAGACGATCAGCATCGCCATCTCACGTTGCGCCTGAAGCCGTTTGAGCGTGTCGAGCACGAGCGCTTGAACGCTGACATCCAAGCCGGTCGTCGGTTCGTCCAAGAGTAAAACTTGAGGCTCGAGCGCGATGGCCTTGGCGAGTTGCACGCGCTGCTGCATTCCACCGGAAAGCCGCAAAGGAATCTCGTCCATTCTCGAGGTTGGAAATTCGCTGGCCTCGAGCGAAGATTTTGCGGCGCGACGCAACGTGCCAAAACTGCGTTCGCCCGCCAGGATCAAGCGTTCGGCGACGTTGCCCGATGAGGTCGAACGCATCCGCAATCCCAGCATTGGGTTCTGGTACACGATGCCAATGTTGCGCACCCGTACTTCACGGCGCGAGTAGCGGTCCAGCGTGAACAAATCCTGATTCTCGAGTGCGGGAATGCCAACGTGGTACTCGCCGGAATCTGGCAGTTCCTCGAGATTCAACATGCGCAAAACCGTGCTTTTTCCGCTGCCCGATTCGCCAACGATGCCGAGCACTTCGCCCGTATAGACGCTCAAACTGACATCCTCGAGTGCGGTGATGTCGCCGTAGCGTTTGCACAAATTCGTGGCGATCAGCAACGGTTTCGTCTCGAGCAATCGCGGCGAGTCGAGCGTGATTTCTGTTGCGTTCATCGCTTCGCTTCTTTCAGAAAATCGGCAATGTAAAACGTTCCAGCATCATCGAAGTACGTTTCGCCCACCGCGCCAAGGTTGGATCGCAATTTCTCGAGCAATCCAGAATCCGCAATCTCGAACCTCGAGTCGCCACCCTCGAGCGGAATCTCGTTCATGAATTTTCCGGTTGCACCGGTGCTCGAGTCCGTCCAATTGCGCTGATCCTCAACTTGAAATGGCACATCGCTGAACTCGAGCGGCAGGACATCGGTGTGTGGTGGGACCGCGTACAATCGTTTCTCCCGGCCTGCGGAGAGGAGGGTGAGGTGGCGTGCTTGATGGAGCTTTGGAACGTCCCAGCGGGGGATTGGGCTCGGAGCCATCGCGTACCGGCCATTGACCACGACTGGATAATCCGAGGCATACGTGACCTCGCGGTAACGCACCAAATCCTCGTAGAGCCCGAGCCAGAGCGCCGCGTACTCGCCATCGCCGTGCATCTCTCGGGCCTTGGCGTAACTCGGCTCAACCGGTGTCAGGACTTCGGGCATCGGCACCTGCAAAACCAGCACTTGATGCGACTCGAGAATTTCTTCCGGGATGCGATGCCGCGATTGAATCAACGTCGCCTCGAGCGCATCTGTCGTGGTTCGCACACCGGTCATTCGGGCAATGAAGCGGCGCAAGTTCGCGGCGTTCACGCTGTCGTCATCGCCCTGATCGATCACTTTCAAAACATCATCTGGCCCAACCAGCGCCAGCGAAACCTGCAAACCGCCCGTACCCCAACCTCGAGCCATCGGCACCTCACGTGAGGCATACGGCACTTGATACCCAGGAATTGCTATCGCCTTCAAAATGCGGCGGCGCAACTCGCGTTTGGCGAACCCATCCAAGAAGGCGTACTGGTAATCCTGTCGCGCCCAGGCGAGATCGGCGAGCTTCATCGCGCCACCGGATCAGTATTTGAGGCAACTTCTGTGAACGACTCGAGATCAACTGAACCACCGTCTCGGGCTTTGCGCACGCGATCCAAATCGCTTTGAAAGGTCACGTGATGCGGCAGTTTGTAGTGGATGCAAAAGCCGCTCGCCTCGACCGGTTCAGTGTGCGAGAGCACGAATTCCTCGGTGTGTGCTGGGTGTGGTTGCGGCGTATCCATCGCCACGTCGAGCATCGCAGCGGCGATCAATTTCGTTTCATTCCAACCCAGGCACATCGCAAAGCCGAGCGACAATTCTGGCGGCGTTTTGTTCGAGGTGAACTTCGTGACGACCTCGGCGCTCGAGACGCGCACGCGACCGACACTGAAAATCGCGCCAGAGATCGGATGCTTCAATCGAACCTCGGCATGCGCGAGACGCACCTCATTGACCGTTGGGTGAATGCCGCCATAGCCACGCATGTTCGAGTAGCCCAGCGCCAGCACACCGCCCGTGTCGGCTCGAGCCAACGCCTGCAAGCGTGCAGCCCGAGGTGTTGGATACGACGGTGGCTCTCGGGTCAAATCAGGAATGTCTTTCGGCTGGAGCAGATCAATTTCAGCATTCGGCAAGAGCCCTGTTTCGCGCAACCAATCGGCAACAAATGGAAAACTTGAGGATTTTTTGGTTTCAGTGGCTGTGCTGGCTTGAGGCGATGTTTGGTTTTCGTAGGGGCGACCCTCGTGGTCGCCCTGCGAAGCGAGGTCCGCATTCAACTTCTCGAGGTGCAACACCCGATGGCTGTAATCCAACGTCGGCCCGAGCACCTGACCACCCGGAACATCTTTGAACGCCGCCGAGATTCGGCGCACGGTCAACATGGTTTCGCTCGAGATCGTTTCGGCATGAGCGAGTCTGGGTTGTGTGCTGCGGTAGGCGCGAAGCAACAAGACCGCCTCGTACAGATCGCCACCGGATTGCGCTATCGCAAGTGCAGCCAGTTCGGGCGAGTACAACGATCCTTCGCCCATCACACGGTCGATCAGGTACGGCAGGTGATGCTCGAGGTTTCGCAAGAATTCGCTCGAGTAATTCCCGTTCAATTCGCGGTACAGATTTTCGGCGTTTTGAATCGCCTGCTCGCCGCCTCGGGCTGCCACGTAAGCCATTTACAAGACCTCAACGCGGGTGCTGCGCGGAATGCCAATCACTTGCACTCCAGCCGCGACTCGAGAGACCAGGAAAACATCCCAGCCGAGTGGGAAGTTCATTTTGCGTTCCCGTAACTTCCAGAACTCGAGCGGAACTCCGAGCGCCCGCGCAGTGCGTTCTCCAGGAATGCCAGGACCGGTCAAGCGCAGTTGCACGCCGGAGTCTTGGCTGCACGCAAGGATCAGGCTGGCCGAATCGTCCGGGTAGAGTGGCGTGCCAACGCGCACGTACTCGAATTGAAACAACACGCCTGGTGTGGTCTCGAGGTGAAAGTGATACGCAGCTTCGTTCGAGGAAGTGGCCTTCGCACCGGTACGTTTGATGGGTTCTTCAAGTGCGGAACTCGAGGTGTAAAAACTGGTTTCGAGATCGAGCAGGGCTTCGGCGATTGTTTCGAGGCCGCTGACATCGCCAGGTCTGGCCTCGAGCATTTGCGCCTCCCCCGGATGCGCGAGTGACCACATCAACGCCGTGAAGGTGGATTGCGCTCGGGCCTCAACGTCGCTCAGGGTGGGCGTGTTCATTAGAAGGTCTCCATTTCCACGCGGGTCGATTCGACCTTCTGCATCAGTGCGGCATCCTGCACGAGTTGTACGTTCGCTTGGGCGGCGATGAAGGCATGAATGCGTTCCTCTATCGCCCGTTCCGCTGGACTCGCCTCATCATCGAGCACCTGCAAAAAAGTGTCGAGAATCCCGACCGCCAACGATTGCTCGAGGTCGCGTCCGAGGCACGCGCCGTACCCTTCAACGCCATCGACTCGGACTCGAGCCTCAGAGACTAGCACCTCTCCGAGAAAGAACCGTGTGCCTTGTGCGTTGTCCTGCGCGGGCAGCATCACCAGACCGGTGCGGTTTTCGAGCACTTCGACCCGAACGTTCAGCACTTCGAGATCACCGAGCAATTCGTCGGTGAAGTTTTTCAGCGTTTGTGCTGGCACGCTCGAGAGCGTCGAGAGCGCATGCGATTGGTACTCGAGGCCGCGCCGAACGGTGCTGGATATGTTCATGTCAGGCGCTCCCGAATTTTGCTCGAGGTGAAATCCACGACGAAAACGGTGGCGAGAATCAAAAGGATGATGGCGCTCGCGGCCCGGAAGTCAAAACCGCGAATCGCTTCGGTGATGTAAAAGCCGATGCCGCCCGCTCCGACAATGCCAAGCACGGTTGCGCCGCGCACGTTGCTTTCAAAGCGGTACAGCGTCATCGAAACCACGTGCGGCACGACTTGCGGCCAAACGGCGTGGGTGAAGACTTGCAGGCTCGAGCCTCCCGATGCACGCACGGCTTCAACCTGGCCGGTGTCGATGATTTCGATGCCTTCAGAAAACAATTTGGCGAGGATGCCGGTCGTGTGAACCGCCAAAGCCAGAATGCCTGGGAATGGCCCGAGGCCAACGGCGGCAACGAACAGCAGCGCGAGCACGAATTCGTTCAAACCGCGCAACAAGTCCAAGATTCGGCGCGTGACTTGGTAGATGACCGGATGCGGACTGGTGTTTTTTGCCGCCAGGACAGACAACGGAACGGCGGCGATGAACGCGAGGACCGTCCCCCACATCGCCATCTTGACCGTCAGCAAGACTTGCTCAAGGTATGTGGCCCAACGTTGAAAATTCGGTGGGAAAAATTCGGTCAGAAACTGCGCGAAATTCCCAATCCCGGAGGCGAGCTTGACCAGACTCAGGTCCGTGTCGATGGTGGCCCAGGCGAGCACAAGCACAATCCCGATCCACATTCCCCTGGTCCAATTTCGGCGACTGATGACACTGGCTGGAGGTTCGAGGGTTTGTGATGACATCAAATTTTTTGCGGTCACAGTTGATTCTCGCTTGGTGGTGACTCGAGGTGCAGGGGACACCACACCCCGAGCCGAATAAAAGAGGAGGGCTCAGATTTTGGGCGGATCAACAAGAGGACGCGCTTCATCTCACACGCTCTGATCCGCCCGAGAACTTCATAGGGTCTTTGGGATTGCCGCCCGCCAGACCAGAGGATTTATTTGCATTCGCTGCGTTTCGAGTAGTCGTTGACCTCGCGGAAGGCATCGTAATCGGCATCTTCGGCGGCGGCGTAGCTTTTGAGGCCGTAACTCTCGAGGTAGGTTTTATCGTTGAAATCGGTAAACGCCTTCTTCAACGCGGCCTTGAGTGTGATCGGTAAATCCTTGCGCACAGCCCACGGTGAGGCCGGAATCAGTTTGGATTTCCAGAGGATGTTGTACTCGGCCTCGCCTTTGATTACGCCTTTTTCGCTAGCGCTGACGATGGACAGGTCATTGGTGGCCCCAACTTCGATTCGCCCATTGGCGACACCGAGGATCACATTTTCGTGTGTGCCCGCAAACAAAACCGTCTTGAAGTAATCCTGCGCCTTGGTTTTCAAATCCTTGCAAAAATACACCAGCGGAACCTTGTACCCGGAGGTGCTCTCTGGATCGACAAACGCAAAGTTTTTTCCTTTGGCATCGGCGAATGTTTTGATCGGGCCGTCCTTTTTGGAGATGATCATGCTGTAATATCCGAGCCCGTTTTTGATCGAGTTTTCTCGAGCGAACGCCTCGACGTTGGCGCGTGCTGCCGCATCAAGGTACGAGCCTGGACCGTAGGCGGCAAAATCGACCTGCTTGTTTTGCTGTGCGATGATAACTGCCGTATAATCCGCGCCATTGGTGAATTTGATTTTCAAACCCAGGGCCTTCTCGAGGTATGCAACGAAGGGCTTGGCACGGTCGCTGGCATCTTTGCTGCCTTCGACTGGCACGGTTGCCATCACCAATTCCGTGGGCCAACCGCTGCGGTCTTGCTGTGCCAAGGCATTGAAGGCGAGTGCGGCAAAACCTGCGAGACCAAGCCCAACCATTGCGGCGATACGATTCATTTTCATTTCTCCCACTCCTTTTTGACTTGCACACTTTGGGCTTGTACGCTCGAGAATTTCGAGGGCGATAGGGGCTCGAATTGATCGGATGGGTGTGGCGGGTACGGCATCTCACCGTTGCGCAACGGCAAGAAACTCGGGGAATTCAATTTGGTCACGGCTGATTTTTTGGGCTCGAGGGTCGGACGCATGACCACGACTTGCTCACC
>JANOWZ010000529.1:0-1812 GCA_031418155.1 Deinococcales bacterium | reverse complement strand
GGTGCGCATGGAAGGCCCGATTGGGCGGCATCCGGTGACCAAAACCCGCATGGCGGTTGGCGGCACGAACGCTCGAGAAGCCCGCACAGACTTCCGGGTGCTCGACACCGCGCCATCTGGCAAGCCGACGCACGCGCTGGTTCAGGCGCAAATTTTCACGGGCCGCACGCATCAGATTCGGGTGCATTTGCAGCATTTGAAAACCCCGATTTTGGGCGATGAGGTTTACGGTAAAGTTTCGACGCTGATTCCACGGCAAGCCTTGCACGCCTGGAAGCTCGAGGTGCCGCATCCGGTCACGGGTGAAACCTTGAAACTCGAGGTCAGTCCGCCAGAGGATTTCATCACGGCTTGGTTGGGTGTTGGTGGCGTTTGGAAGGGGAGTGCGCGAGTTTCGGCCACTCGAGTGAACGGGCATTGATCCTCGAACACTTGGACTGTAACGCCAACTGTCACACCGGCCCGATAGATTGATGGCATGAACCCAATCAATTTGATCGCCTGTTGGAATCTCACCTCGAGACGGTTTTTCCCTGTGCTCCTCTTTCCGGTGCTTTTGGTCGCGTTCATGGCCTGCGACGTGCTCGACACCGGCAGCAATCCCGCCCAGACGTACCGTGCGCTCGGCGATTTGACCGTGACCGCCTGGGGACGGGCCGTCGCCCCGGATGGCGATTTGCTGATCGCCGCCACGGGCCGCATCTACCGTTGGAAAATCGCCTCGCAAACCTGGGTCAACGTTCCTCGAGACGGACTACCAGACACGGTCCTCGGTGTGGATATCAACGGCGCGGGCGACTACATCGCATTTGCAACGACCGGTGAACTGTACAGCCTCGCCGCCAGTCAAAGCACCTGGTCGACGGTGGCGTTGCACGACCCGAGCTTCAAGTTAAACACGGCGCGGTTCGGTGCGGACGGCAGCCTTTACACCGTCACCAGCGGAGGCAACGTCTCGCGCATTGACAAGAAAGCCATCGGTGCAACCAGTTGGACAGCCGTGTTCAACAACCAGGGATCAACCGTCAGAATCGCCAACATCGAACACGCTTACGCCAATGGCGACCTCTGGGTATCCGGCACGAACCTGGCCGGAAAGTACGTCCTGAAGGCCGGAAAGACGATGCTTGAGACGGGACTCGATTGCTCGGGCGATGCGGTGCGCCCGTACTGCGAACAGGGCGACCTGGGCAGAAGCGTGTTCGCGCCGAACGGCGACCTCTACCTGACTTACGGTGGCCTCGGTTCACGGGCGGTGTACAAGGCCAGCGGCTCGAGTTTCCCGCTGGCTGTGAAATCGGTTGGGACGCTGCCCAACGGCTTGGTCAACCTCACCGCGCTGGCCGCCCTGAACGATGGAACCCTGCTCGGGTTTGGCGAGCAAAGCACGAACCACCTGTTCCGGCTCCGGTCCGGGGCCAGTGCGTGGCAAGACCTGGGCGAACGCCCAGCCGATCCCGCCTACGTGACCATGATCGCCAACACGCAAGGGAACGTGTTTTTCTCCGGTCGGCAGTGTTGTTACGCGGCACTGCGGGTGTATCAGCTTGCGCGTTGAGGCAGCCAAAGCTCGAGGCATCACGAATAACGCGGTTGTGTAGACACGCCAGAGAGAACCTTTGATCCAAGTTTGAGTTTCAGCGCAAAAGTCCGAGCACGGTCAGCAAACCTTGATCCAGCAACTCGAGCGTGACTTCATTCGCCTGACCAAAGCAATCGCGCAACACAGTTCGGTCCAGCGTGACCAGTTGCGAAACGTTGATCACGGAATCTCGAGCCAAACCGCTTTCGCTTGCCTCGAGCCAGACGTTT
>JANOWZ010000528.1:0-2972 GCA_031418155.1 Deinococcales bacterium | reverse complement strand
GGCGCCGACCTCACCACCGCGTTGATCGGTAACGTTGACGTAGGCGACGGCCTTCATGACCCGAGCCCCTTCGGGCAGAAAACTCACCGGCTGAAAATCCGGTTCATCATGGACCGATTCTGCCCTGTGCGCTGAGGTGGTGTTGACACTAAGGAGACGACCGCCAACCGGGTCGAGCACTTCGGCGCGACGCCGAAAATAGTCTGCTGTACGTTTTGGGTCCTTTTCGGCCAGCTCCCAGCGGCCTTTGTTCACCAACTTGCGCACGGTCTCTCTGTCGGGAGCGGATTTGCGCACTGTTTCGTCGAATTTGGCTTTGACGGCTGCATCGATCTGATCATTCATCTTTACCCTCCCATAGGAGCAGCAATGAGTCGAATGTGAAAACCATGAATTGACCGATACACAATAAAGACTTTTCATTCGCCAATTGTCAGATCATCAATTTCACCCGTCCAGTAGGGGCATTTTTCTTGCTGTTCACGAATTTATCCACGCTCGTCTGGCTCGTCCGCGATGTCTTGAGGCATCGCAGGAACAACGCCGTGGGTAAGCCAATTACAATTCGAATTGCAAGGCTAAAAGGAGGCTAAAGGGGCCGAGCACAGGACACCAACACGCGGGTCAAAAGCCGTCAATTCACTTGGTGAAGAGCCTTCCTAAAGGTAGGCGGTACTTGATTAGCGATGTACCAGTCGTCCTGTAAAATAGCGTCGTGGCCAAGCCAGCAGCAAAAAGCAGTGACCTCGAACAGCTTGATCAAGCGACCCTGATCAAAATGCTGCTCGAAGCTCATGCTGAAATCGCTCGCTTGAAAGAACGTCTCGAGAAACTTGAACGCGAGAAGTACAAATCAGCAGCACCATTCAGCCGTAACCAACCCAAACAACACCCTGGCAAGCCCGGTCGTAAACCAGGTGTCGGCACGTTCAAATACCGGACAGCACCCAGCCCGGAAGAGATCACGAAAATCGTTCAAGTCACGCTCAAACAGAATGTCTGCGATGCGTGTGGCAATCTGCTCGAACCTACCGGATTTCGTTTTGCCTGGATCACTGAACTTCCCGAATTAAAACCCGAAATCATTGAGTATCAATTGCAACGAAAAACCTGCGTCACCTGCGGGATTACCGTGCAAGCCACGCACCCAATGGTCAGCAGCAATCAAGTCGGAGCGACTGCGCATCGGCTTGGTCCTCGAGCCCTCGCGCTGACGCACGCCTTGCAGTACGAAATGGGTGTGACCGTCAGGAAAGTCCCAGCCGTCCTTGCACTGACGGTTGGTTTACGAGTCACGCAAGGAGCACTGACGCAATCAGCGTTGAAACTCGCGGATGAGAACAACTTGATGGATGTGCAATACCAGGCGTTACGAGAGAACGTCAAATACGCGAGTTTGGTCAACACCGATGACACCGGCTGGCGAGTCGCAGGCACGGGCGCGTTTCTGATGGCCTTCAAAACGGCTTCCAGCCTCGTGTACCAAATCCGTGAGCAGCACCGATCAAACGAAGTGCTCGAAGTGATCCCAGCGAATTTCGCTGGTGTGATGGGTTGTGATCGATTCTCGAGTTACGACGCGAAGATTTTTGATCAGGTCAAGCAGCAGAAGTGTGTGGCTCACGTCCTGAAGAACATACGGGACTTGCTCGAGGTGAGTAAGGGACGGGCTCAAGATTTTCCGAAAGCAGTTCGCGCTGTTTTCAAGGCGGCATTAAGATTGCACTCGAGATTTGTTCGTGGCGATGTGACTGAGGAAGTCTTTGCACGAGATGGTCGGGCGCTCTCAAGGAAAATGGGTCGGTTGTTGCGGGAAAGAGCAAACCCGTTGACGAAATTCAACGAGCGTTTACGGCGTGGGTTGGCGTGGCATCATGCTCGAGGGTCGTTGTTGCGGTTTTTGCAGGACCCGAGGATCAGCCCGACGAACAACGCGGCAGAGCGGGCTTTACGACCGGCGGTGATTTTTCGGAAATTGTGTGCTGGGTCGAAGAATTGGCGTGGTGCTCGAGCGTTGGTGGCGTTCAAGAGTGTGATCGAGTCGGCGAAGCTGGCTGATTCGAGCGGATTTGATGTGCTGGCCGCAGCTTACGCACAACGCTAATCAGGTACGGTAGGCGGTCAATCGCTGCGTAAAACAACTGGACCGCCACGCCTGAACTGAAACCCCAAACAAGCGCCCTCAACAGGTCGTCGGTAGTGCCGAATCCCGGATTCCCTTGGTACACCTCAAAGTAAGCAGCACCCAAAAGTGCAATCAGAGGAACAAGATAGCCAATTGCATCCCTGCCCGAGGGTTTGCTCAACCCAAAGTTTCCGAACACGATGGGCCGCTCTTTGATGCGACGAGTGATTTGACTGAAGAATGCCGAAACAAAGCCAAGCCAGTCTGAGGGTAGCCGCTCAGGGTCGGCTGCCTTACTTGTTTTGTCGTCCGTCATGCGTTGCCACTCCTCGAGTCCTTCCAAAGCGGTTGCCCACAACTGGATCTTCTTAGCGAGCGCGGTGAGTGTTTCATCGGCTTCAACGAGTGCCCTTGACATGTCCCTTCCCTTGATTGCTTCCTGTGAAGCCGTGTTGCCGGATTCAACAGCGTTCCCGAGGTAGCACTCCTTGAGATTCTTGCAGAGGTCGTCGTGCTTAGGATCAGGCTTCTTGCGTTGAACCTCGAACAGTGCAGCTTTGATGGGATCAAAGCGATGCAGTTTGATCACCATCGAATACCACTGGCCCGGAATTTTCTGGTAGGTGTCTACGTCTTCGACAAGCTGTTTGAAAGATTTGTCGTTCTCGTCAATGCTCAGTGTCGTTGCCATCCTCACATTTCGGACCCGTTGCTCGAGCCACTCTGCACGAACCTTGAGTGCAGAGTCGATTGTGTATCCATAGAAAGTGGAATTTAATCCGGTGGCAGATTTCAAGGTGGCGAGGTGATCAAGGAACTGTTTCGTGGCGTTGTGGATGCGCGTGAG
>JANOWZ010000527.1:0-3311 GCA_031418155.1 Deinococcales bacterium | reverse complement strand
TTCATGGTGATCTCCTTGGAGTGCAGAAATGAAGGCGAAGGGTTGCGGGCTGATTTGTGATGGTCCGAGCAAACTCGAGTTGATCTGAGTTGAAATGACCCGAGCGGAACGGCTGTTTAATTGCCTGGTTCGAGCGTGAAGTTGACTTTGACATCCACTTTCGCGTCCGCACCGGGAATCTCAATTTTGTGATCGGCAATCAGCACATCAAAGGCAGTGCTGACATTGACGTTCTTGCCATCGAATTTCAATTCGATTGGAGCCTCGAGCGCTTTGGTGATGCCTTTGAGCGTGAAATCACCAACGGCAGTTGCTTTGTACTCTTTGTTCGCCTCGAGTGTTTTCAGGCCCTTCAAGGATTTGATTTTGAAAATCGCTTTCGGAAACTTTTCTGCCCCGAGCGCATCTTTGGCGTGCTGATCCCGAAGGCCGATGCCAGTCTCGAGTTTGCTCAAATCCACTTCGACCGTGCCGTTGATGGCGCTCAAGTTTTTTGGATCAAAATTGATTTTGGCGCTGACCGCTTTGACCGTGCCTGGAACTGGAATCAACGTGACGCGGAAGTTGAATTCGGCTTTCGCCTCCGGTGATTTTGCTGCGCTGTAACTCTGTGTGGCGGCCAGACCGATTCCGGCGGTGAAGCCCAACGCGAGCAGCGTTCCGAATGTGAGAGCGAGCTTTTTGGGCAATAGTTTCACGGCGAGCCTCCTGCGGGTCGGTGATGCGCGCCGTTCCCCGTCTCGAAAAAAGGTACGGGCCTGACGGTAAAAAAGTTCAATCGGCCTGCGCGAGCCAGATATCCGGTAGCATTGAAAGATGCCATCAACCCGAAATTTCCCTCTGCAACACGATAAGAAGCCCATCGACTCGAGCGCGCCATGAGCTTCGCTTTACTTCGCTCGAGCATTGCTGGATTGGCTGGCGGTCTCGCCTGGTACGTTGGCTTGCGAGTCATTTTTGGTGCACCCCAAGGCATCCTCAGCAATCCGAACCTGCAAAGCCAGAAGATGATGGCTGCTTTCACCGAGACTCGATCCTCCGAGAATCCCAGTATCGTCTTGTTTGGACTGCTGCTGATCGGTCTGATCTGGGGCTGGGTTTACGGTGCTGTCTCTCGAGATTGGACAGTTGTCTGGTGGCAACGCGGGTTGCGATTCGCGCTTCTGTCTTGCGCGTTGATGGTGGCCTGGTTCGAGTTTTACCTGCCATGGAATGTGCTGCGCGAACCCAACGTACCGTGATGCTCGAGATGGTTTGTTGGGCCGGAGTGATGACTGTGGTTGGCCTGACCATCGCTAGAGTCAAGCAAGCACTCGCACGTTTCAACTCGAGATCGATCCTGTGACCAACCGTCCGAGCAATTGAACCTTGATCACAATGTTGCCGTACCTGAATTGAAACCCAAATCACATCGACGCGTCGTCGGGTTTTTTCTGGAGTTACCATGCGCAATTCGATACTGATTTCGCTCGTGCCGTTGGCATTGGGTTTGGCTGCCTGCGCCCCGCAACAAAGTAAGGCCGCCGGTCAAGCCTCGAGCCAAGCTTCAAATCTGGCCGTTCCAGCAGAACTCAAAGTTGCGGAAGGCAACGAGGAATTCTTACGGGTGCTTGGACGTGGCGTGCAGATTTACACCTGCAAAGCCAAAGCGGACAACAGCGGTTTTGAATGGGTTTTCAAATCACCCGAAGCAGTCTTGCTCGACAACGCGAATGCTCAAGTTGGCACGCATTACGCCGGACCAACCTGGGAGGGCAATGACAAATCCAAAGTCGTTGGTGAGCGCGTCGCTAGCGTCAACAGTCCAGACTCGAGCGCGATTCCGTGGTTGCTGCTGAAAGCTAAATCTATCGATGGCGCGGGCGTGTTCTCAAAAACCACATTCATTCAACGGCTCGAGACGACCGCTGGAAAAGCACCCGGCGCGGGCTGTGATGCCTCGAAGCTTGATGCGGAATCTCGGGTGAATTACACCGCGATTTACGCTTACTTCAAGGCCAAGTAAGCGCTCGAGTCTGATCACTGCCAGCCGACTTCTCGACGGGATTCGTTTGACGCTCGATGAACCCTGTCCTATTCTTGGGCATTCAGCACAGGAGGTTTTTATGATCGCATCATTGCTTCAACGCCCACGCTGGCAACTCGCTAGCGCCGCCGTAACCGGACTGGTTCTGCTCGGAGTCGCTTGGTATTTGATTTCGCCCTTGTTCATCAATGTTGCCGTCAACGAGGCCGCACCAAGCTCGAGCACAACCGCCACCGCAAGCACCACCACCTCGAGTGAAACTGCCTCGGGCGATGCTTCCTCAAAATCTGGCAAGTTTTACAACGTGGCTCACGATGGCGAAGGTACAGCCACGCTGACCAAACAATCTGACGGATCGTACCTGTTACGACTCGAGAATTTTAAGGTACTCAACGGCCCAGACTTGTACGTGTACACCTCGAGCATCGCCAAACCTGGCGAGTCGGATGTCAAAGAATCGAACAGCCTCAGCCTCGGGCGTTTGAAAGGCAATGTTGGTGCGCAAAATTATGTGATTCCGGCGGGCACATCGCTCGAGCAGTTGCGCAGCGTGGTGATTTGGTGCAAGGCATTCGGTGTGAATTTCGCCAGCGCATCATTGGAATAAAGTCAGGTTCGTAACGGGGCCAGAACTGGTCTATTTGGAGCGGACTTGAGACCAATCGATTGTGACAGATAGGTGTGAATTTCGGTCACGTCTTTGGTGATCAAACCGATGTACCCGTCGGGTCGGACCAAGTACAGGCCATCCGTCAAACCGGTCTGTTTGTAAACCTCTACCCCAGGATTGGCAATGCAAACCACCTCGAGCACTTCTGAGCGCAATCCCTCGAGTGCAGCGTGTTGTGCCGACCAATTACCCAACGCGAACAGCGTGAATCGAGTGCCGGTCATTTGCTCGAACACGTCCCGACCGTTCTCGAGAAACCACGGAAAGCGATCCCCTGCTTGCACTGAACCTCGAGTTTGTCCGACGCTGAGTTTCTGCCTGCGGTAATTCAAAGCCGTTTGCGAAATCGTCAAGAAGAATTTTCGTTGCAAGAATTTGGTCTTCAACAATCCCGGCGCGACCCGAGGAACCAACCAATCTCGAGTGAAAGCAATAAATGGGTTGGGTGAAACGAGGATACTGAAGGCCCGGTCGGTGGTGCTGATCAGGTTGCGGTCCTTACGGTTATGGGATTCACCTCGAGTCTCGAGCCTGAATGGTTCGATCAATTCGGACCAGAAATTTGAACCAACTTCAGATCGCCCGCGTTGCTGATGAACTTTTTAGTCTCCTGTT
>JANOWZ010000526.1:0-4706 GCA_031418155.1 Deinococcales bacterium | reverse complement strand
CATTCGCGCCTCGAGTTCTTCGAGTTCCTCGAGTTTCAATGGTTCAGGCAAATCGAAATCGTCATAAAAACCGAACTCGAACACCGGACCGACACCCATCTTGAATCGATCACGCGCAAAGCCTTTGGCCTCGTACAACTCGAGGATCGCCTGCGCCATGACGTGCGCCAACGTGTGCCGCGAGAGGTCAATCGCCTCGGCGGGCTTGCGGCTGGTCAGGATCTCAATTTTCGCACCATCCGGCAACGGGGTCAGCAGATCCCAGAGTTTGCCATTCGCTCGAGCACCGAGGGCTTGTTCGGCGAGTTTGGGTCCGATCAGTTTGGCCGCATCGAGCGCGGTGGCGTGCTCGGGCAGGTCGAGTTGTTTGCCATCGGGAAGGAAGACTTGCATGGGAACCTCTTTCGTGGGCAGGAGTTCGTGGTGATGACGAACAAATGTCCTGAATTTACCTTTTTATGCGGGTACACGTCCAGGAGAACGACAGAAGATCACGCGGGGCGCATCTCGAGGAGGCCACGAAAACGAAAATTGGGCATGACAATATCCTCGAGATCAAACTTTCTGGTGAACGCGCCAATGGTGTTATGCGTTGGGCGCGTGGCAAACGCGAGAAATCAGACCCCCGCAGGGGTTCGCGTTCCAAAAGTGATCGAGGAAAGAAGTTTCATGGTTGAAGTGGACTCGAGGGGGATTATGAAGCTCGAGGCTTAGAGTGTAGCACGGAACCAAGTTTAAGAATGTTAATCTGTCCTCTCAGGCAACCGTTAATGGAGATTTGTGAGAAAAAAATCAACTACCAAAATAGATCAAAAGGCAATCGACATAATACGGAAAATCGAACAAGGGCACCGTCCAAAGAAGAATTATCCTGAAAAAATTCAATTCTGGCGCTCGTATTGGGTGAGAGTTTCGCATGTCGATTTTCTGGACAGTGAAATCGAAATGATAAATGGTAATTCCATTCTAAGCGAATTAATTGATGAGGTCAGATATAACAACCTCGGAAATTCTAGAAATAAAATCTACTTTCAAAGACAAATCGATTTTTTAATTGAAAAAGATCCTGCAATTAACAAGGAATTTCTCACTGATTTCAAAATTGTACGCAGAGAACTTGGTAAACCAAAAAATGAATACCTGATCGAACTTTGTAAGCAGGTAAAAAATAAATTATATAAGTTTAACTACTTTAAATTGATTTTAAACGCTCTTGCAGAAGAATTAACTAATTCATCAACTCTGGAAGTTTCAATAGCTTCAATAAAGCTATTCTCGAGACTTATATACGTTGAATTTATTTTAAAGGGTTACAGTTTCAGTCGTATTTCAGCATTTCTCGATGACATTTTCGACGACCTATTTCAATATGATGCCGATAAATACCGTACTAAATTTCCACACAATCTTAAATTAAGTGACTTTGGAGATGTTAGAGATAAATATAACACTGCTTTACAGGATTTAATGAACAAAATCTCTGATAAAGAACGAATTTTATCCTTAAATGAATATCACATTTTAAAACCTGTAGAAAGAATAGTAATATTTCCAATAAAAGGATTGCGAGGGTCTTCGGATTTTCAAATTGGTGATGTAAATTTTTACTCGCCATTTAAAAAGAAATTGCTAAACGAATCATATCCCGCTGAAAAAGGTGGTTTATATGATGAAACTTTTAATCAAGAAGAAGAAAATCACTATCTAAACGCTGCAATCAAAATTGACCATATTTTTGATACAGAAGTTGCGAAAAAACAGGCAATAGAAAAAACAGAGCGGGCTTTTGATGTAATTTCGATTTTCCGGGGGACGAAACAGCCGTTCGTTGTTGACTACGAGCAGTACATTTTTATAACACTCGATGGACAGCCCGGCGGTTCTGGTTCTTCTCAGCGGAACAGTGAAAAAATGGTTTGGTTTGATTCTCTTGAGTTGAGCAAAAAAGATATGAAGATTATGGAGAAATCCGAGAACATGGCTGAGTTTTCGGAACATGCACGTTTAGATCCCAAATTTTACAGTGAGACACATGAAGTCATATTTCAAGCACTCAGGTGGCACAGAAAAGCTATTGAATCAAAGAGACCTGAGGATAAATTATTGAATTACTGGATTGCCATTGAGAAAGTAGTATCTGGTCAAGAAAAAGTATTACTTGAAGAAAATGCTAGGTCCAATAAATTTGAGAGCGCATTAAAACTAACTATTCCGACAATCTTGAATTACTATGTCTTTGGGGTTGCATGGGAACTCAGATTTCAGCTTGGCCCAGAGGTTTGGAACGGCAGGATTGACTTACCCAAGAAATTGGTAAAAGATTCACACTTAGAGCACCGAGCATACAAGACAATTAACGTAATGAACTTTATCGATCAACTTGGAAATATAGAAAAGAATATAAATGATGCTTATTTTAAGGAAAAAACTCGATTTGTTTATGAATTTTACTACTCAAAAGAAACAGGTAGTAAATTTATCGAGAAAGAGCACCGGAGAATTACGGATGATTTAACATTAATATATCGAATGCGAAATCGAATTGTTCACAATGCGCATTACGAGATTCACAGTTTAAATTTTTTAGCTGAAAGGGCTGCTGACATTTGTCAAAAAGTCCTACTTGCAATTATACGAAAGAATTTGACGAACCCCCAAACATCCTTCCAGTCACTTTTACTTGGTGAAATAGCAAAATTTGAACTGTTGCAAGAAAGACTTAAAACATCTACTGTTTACGACGTAATTAAAAATCATTGGTAAATCTCTACAGGTAAATCGCCTATGTCACCTTGTGACCATAGCCGGAAATTCTTTGCCCGGACTTACTCCTCGAGCCTCATTCCCCCGTTGCGAATCCCGTTCCAACCCGCCATTTTGGTGGTTGAAACCCAAGCACAATCCGCTCTCGAGGAATGCCCTGCCGCATCAACTCCTCCGCAATGCCGTAATCGGTGTTGTCCGCCTGCAACCAGACCAAACCGTTCTGCACCTCGAGCAACGCCACGGTTCGCAGCACCTGCCGCTCGCCTTCCCAGCCGATGGCGATCACCTGATACCGTCCGTGTTCGTGGTCAAAGATGGGTTTGAAGCTGATGTCACCGAAGACTTGAACGCTGGCGATTTCGTTCAGGATGTTTTGAATCACGGCTGCGTCGTTGGGTTGATCCATTGCCGCATCACCTCGTTAAACGGTAAAAAATGCAGCCGGGGGAAGACCATGCTTCCGCAACCCATGAGGACAGATTTCCCAGCCGCACAACAAGTTTAACATCGGCGTTGTGATTCGGCATGATTTTTTCGTGGCTCGAGCCTTGCCATACTCGAGTTGCAACGGTATGTACTTTGGTGCATACTACAAGGCGTGCAATTTGAGTGGGATGATGCCAACCTCGACCACATCGCCCTGCACGGTGTCGAACCGGAAGAATGCGAGGATGCGTTCATCAACCCTGGGCGGCAACCGTTCAACACGTACAGCACCGCCAACGAAACCCGTTTCGGCAGTGTGCGCGAGAAGCGCCAGTACCGGAGGTAAGCATAAAAACCAAAAAAACAGTGGTTCGCAGTGCCAAGGATATACCCACAAGCATGACCAATGACGAGGCCGCTACCTTTTTTGCAACCGCCGAAATGGGTCCCGAGGCATTCGTGAATGCGCCCGATCCGCTTCAGGGGTTGACCATTCAACGTTCGAGCACCATCCCAATCACGGTGAAGCTCGAGCGGGACACGAAGGCCAGACTCGAACGGCTGGCGCTCTTGAAACACATGCCGTATCAGACCTTGCTCAAATCGTTCGTTTCGGATCGCTTGTACGAGGAAGAAAAACGGCTTGGTATCGTGTGAGGGTGATTACTCGAGCGTGATGGTGTTCGGGAATCCTGGAACCAACCCGGATTGCTCGAGGCTTCCGTCGTTGTTGAAAAACTTGACGCTGCCTTGCAAATTGCAAGTCCAAACTTCAACCGCGCCTTGCCCGAGGTACAGTTCGATCTTTTCGAGAATGGCTTGCGGGGTGTTCCGGGTTTTGATGTCGAAATCTTGGTGAAGCCAAGTTTCGACTTTTTGATAATGCCTGATGATTTCCACGCAGATTTCTGGTGCTTGCGGGTATGGCGTGACGTTGCCGAATTGGGCAAAGAACGCTTTGGACAACCACGCGACATCTGCGACTTTCACTCCGTCTCGGGTTTCCACGCTGCATTCGGTGATGCGTCGTCCTGCCGGGGCGTGATCGCGCAGTAAATCTCCGATGCTAACTTGGTACAGGCCGTGAAGGTTCGTGGCTGGACTCATTTCGATGTTGCCCCGTTTGTTCAATTCGATTTTGTACGGCAAATCTTGAAGGCTCGGATCGTCGATCACGTCCTGCCAGGTGAGTGGTCGTGTGTCTGTGACGGCTGCCATGTTTTTAGGGTAGCACACGGTTTGGGCTCGGTTTTCTGTGATCTCGAACGTGAGCGACGTGGCCTTGCTACCATCAAAGTTGAGCTACTGTTGGCGCAAAGGAGACCACCATGAATCGACGCGAATTTCTCGAGGCTGCCGCCATCGGAACGGGCGCGGTACTGTTGGGCTTCCCGGCTCACGCGCAATCCACCACTTCACTTGGCTCGAGCATGGCGCAGGCGGCGAAGCTGTTCTTGGCTTCATTGCCGGGTGCGCAACGGGATCGCAGTGTTTTTGCATTTGAATCCGATGAA
>JANOWZ010000525.1:0-8350 GCA_031418155.1 Deinococcales bacterium | reverse complement strand
CGTTTGAAGTAACTGAGTCGTCGCATCTGGTCCTCCTGTTCAGGTTTTGGCGTGGACGGCTTGGGCGAATTCGTAGCCGCAACTCGAGCAGTGCTTGGCATAAGGGTGGGTGATTGGCGTTTCACAGGTCGGGCAGGCAGTCAGCAGCACTTCGCCATCGTTGATGCAGTGCTTTTCGTCGCCGCTGACGGGCACGGCCCTGCCGCAGCGCGGACAGAGTTTGAATCCCATGACTGGGCTCGAGGCGCTGCCGGTGGAGTCGCCAGTGACGGCTTTGCGCTGACGCATCTGATCCCTCCTGATCGAAACGAATCAAGGTTAGGATTTCACATGCCTGGTCAGATACCGGTCAGAAATTCTTGAGCGTCTTCCGGCAGTGTCTCGCCAAGTTCCAACCAGCGTTTGCGTTGTGCACGGTAGAACGCCTCGAGTTGCCTGGGTTGGCAGGTGTTCAGGGCGCAGGCGATCAGGCGCATCGCGGCAAGGTCGAGCGGGTCCTGTTCGAGCAAAATCCGTCCGAGTCGCAGTGCTTCCTCGGGGTGAAGCTCGAGGTCGCGTTCGGCGTGCTCGAGCAGGTGGTGTTGCAGGCTTTGCCGCAGACCATCTTCAGGGCCACTCAAGTATGGGCCGTGCCAGACCCGCGCATCACCCGTCTTGAGGTATGTTTCAAGATCGGTTCGGATCGCCCCGAGCGCGTACCCTTGGGAAGTGGTGACGATCAATTCCTGACCGTACATCGTGCGAATCTGATGTGCCAAATCCTTGAGTGAGGCCGCCGCCTGCGCCTCGGTTGAATCGCGGTAGAGGCGGTCGATCAGTTCGAGTTTCGGAATCTCGTGCCGTCCTGCGATGCGGGCCTCGAGCAGCAAAGCCAAAAATTCTTGGCGTTTACGTCCCCGAATCGGCTCGAGCGTAGCGGCTTGATGCAAGCGCATTTGTCCCAGCACCTCGAGTTGAGCGCTGGCTGGCTCGGGCATTGCCGGTTGATCGGTTGGGGTTTGGGACAGGCTGGGAAAGGAGCGGCGTGTCAGGTTGCAAAAATTGTTCAACTGTCGTTGCTCGAACCAGGCGAGTCTGTCTTTTGCCGACTCGAGGTTGTTTGTGAAGCGGTCGATGTCCAGACCGACACGTTGGGCCGCAGCGTGATCGTCGTAGCCTTCGGCGACCGCTTGCGCCTGGGTTAAAAACTCGAGCGCGGGCGCTGGCTGCCCGTTCGCCCACAGCATCAGCCCGTTCGCCCAGAGCGCGTCAAACTTGGAGGTTGGTAAGTCCAGCGTCTGGGCGAGCTTCACGGCCCGTGATGAATGCTCGAGCGCCTCGAGTGGCTGGTTGTTGGCGTGCAAGGCTCGGGCGAGCAGGCAATCGACCTCAAGGTGATAGCGCCGAGTGTCCATGCTTTGGGCCAGGTCTTGGGCGGAACGGGCGTACTTCAGGGCCAGCATCGGCGCGTACTGTCGCGGCCAATCCAGGTACAACGCAACCAAACCCGATTCGCAATCGATGGCGTGCCCGGTCGGATCGAGCGTCACGAACACGGCCCGCGCCTCGAGCAAGACCTGTTCGGCGCGTTCGTATTCCCCGAACGAATGCAGTGCACCCGCAAAAGAGACTTGCGCAATCGCCAGTGCCGTGATGTCACCCAATTCGATGCAGACGCGCATGGCCTCCTCGAGCATCTCGAGCCGTTCATGCTGCCGTCCGAGGCCATCGAGTGCGAGCGCTCGGTTGAACAAGGCCGCATCGACCCAGCGCAGGTTGCCGATGGCGCGGGCCAGTCCGAGGATTTCGCTTTCGATGCGTTCAAACCTCGCAAAATCGGCGCGTTGATAGGCGATGATCGCGGCGGATTTCAAGTAAAAAATGCGTTCCTCGGTCGTGCTGTACCGTGCAAGCCCCTGTTCGACCAGGCGTTCAATCTCCGTGAATGTTCCGGTGTGGGACAAGACTCGGGCGGCACGGTGCAGGGTTTTCGCATCGCAATGCTCAAGCACGCCCGGATGCGAGTTCAAGAGTTCGAGTGTTCCGGTCACGGAATCGGTCAGGCCGCGCAAACGCAGGATACCAACCCACCAGTTCAAATCGGCATGTTGCGCCTCGGGGAGCGTTTCAACCAGGCGTTCGGCCTCGAGCCCTTTGGATTGCTCAGCGAGCAGTTCGGCCCGCAACCAGGTGGCTGCAAAAAGTTGATCTTCGCTTTCGCTGGCGAGAACCGCCAAGCGTTCAGCCTCGTTGACATCCAGGTAACGCAATTCCTGTGCGGCCTCGAGCGCCACCTTTGCCCGCAATTCTGGCGGATGCAACGGCACGGCGCGGGCCAGGAAGCGTCCGGCCTGCAAATTTGCGCCCGCAGCACGCGCGGCGCTGGCAGCCTCAAGCAGGACCTGACGGCTGGCCTCCAAGCCCAGGTCTGCATCGTCCAAGAATTGTGCCCTCAATCGAGGATCGTGAATCGCCTCGAGCACCCGACGCGCAATATGACTGCGTTTTGCGGCGTTCAATTGCGTGAAACCAATCTCGCGGTACAACGGGTGCGCAAACGCATCAGCGATCAGTACGCCGTTGCGCTCGAGCACCTGACGGGCCTGCTCGAGTTCGCCCGCTGAAAGTTGACTGGCCTGCATCCAAGTTTCATTGGCAAGAGCGGTTTTTGGGCTGCGCATTTCGATCAAGGTTTTTGTCTCGAGTGCCCGTTGTGCGTTTGGGTTGTTTGCCACGCCCAGCAACTGCTGTTCGATCAGCATCCCGACCGTGGCAGGCGTGTTTTCCCGATCCGGCGTGCGCCAATGCCAACGCTGCCCGTCGCTCCAGATCACACCTTGACGGGCCATGTGACGAAAAAATTCAAGCGTGAACAACGGGTTGCCCGCCGCCCGCGCATGAATCCAATCGAGCGCCGCGACCGGCAGGTTGGAAACAACCTCCGTTTCGAGCATTCCGCGCACCGCTTCACGGTCGAGCGGCCCGAGCCGATGCGCCTCGAACGGTTCCGGTGGAAGTTGACGGCTCGAGATCAACAGGCCCGCTCCCTTGATGCGCCCAACCCGACGGGCCAATTGCACAATCAATTCGTGCTGCCCTGGCCCGGTTTCGTGCAGGTCTTCCAGGTAGAGCACGAACGGCGCGAGTGCTGAAAGCTTGGCTGTGAGCAAATCCAGTACGGTTTCATCCTCGAGATGATCGCCATCTCGCAGGCGGTCTTCCAGGCGTTCGGCCCATGCTGACAAATTCTTGAGCTTTGGCATGGTTCGGGCCAACTCGAGGATGGGCACGGTCGCATGTGTGCTCTGCTGCTGGCAGGACAGTTGACGCAAGATGTGACGGGCTGTGAATGTCTTGCCAATTCCGGCCTCGCCCCACAAGCCAATCACGACGCTGACCCGTTTGGTCAGGATCGCGGCAAAACGGCTCGAGATCGCAAGCTGATCCACAATCGAACCAGCATACAGGTAGGTCCGTGAGGATTTGATTCGAGAAATGGTGCGCTTCAGGGCAACCGCAAAGTCGCTTACTCGAGAAATCCGGGTCCAATATTGATGTTCTGGCGAGGGCGAGGCAAGCCTCGTGACCCTGAGAGCAGCACCTTACGGGCTTCTTGCTCACAAGATGGCACCTGGCGGGCCGTTCGCGCTTGGGTCGTCTCGCACCCTACGAAAATTACAAAAATGTAGAGTCAGGCTTGCCTGACCCGACACGGCGAGGACTTCTACAATTTGCCACGAACTTTGCTGGTTTGCGGAGGTTTCGTTGACCAATTCGAGGAACGACGGCATCGAATCGTTTCAAAGGCCACGCCCATAAAGCACCTGCCAGTGATGCAAGAGCGCAATACAGCGGTCGCAGAAGAAGAGTGGGTTCTGATCTCACTTTTCCGCGACCGCTGTGGTTTGTCCTGGATCTTTGCTGCTCAACGAAAGGTCAATTCAGATCATTCGTGAAATACCTGCCTACCTCGAGCCAACATCAATCGTTGTTCGGCTCGATCAGCCCGTAATGCCCGTCCTTGCGGCGGTAAATCACATTCACGTGACGGCTTCGGGCGTTCTCAAAGACAAAAAAATCATGGCCAAGCGCCTCCATCTGGGCGGCGGCATCCTCAGAAGTCATCGGGCGCAACTCGAAGCGTTTGCTGCGCACGATCTCCGGTAAGAACTCCTCATCTTCAGGCTCGATCTCGGTTGGAATCGAAATCGCATCGCCGTGCTTGCGGATGTTCTTGCCCAGAAAGCGATCCTTGAATTTCTTCAATTGCCGCTCGAGCGTGTTCGCGGCGGCATCAATCGCCTGGTACATGTCACCCCGGGCCTCTTCTGCCCGGATGATGCCATGTGGGACGTTCAGTTGAACCTCGACACGATGTGATCGTGAGCTTTCACTCGAGGCTTTGACATGCAGCACAACCTTCGCGTCCACGACCTGATGGGAGAACCGTTCGAGCTTGTCCAACCTGTCATGGACGTAGTTTCGCATTGCGTCCGTAACCTCGACGTTGTGACCCACCAACTTGTAGACGTTCATGTGGCCCCTTTCCCAGGACCGGTGAATTTTGCAGTCCCGGATACCCAAAGGCTACATCTTTTTTTGTGTGAAGTGCGAGTCATTGTCACAGTGCAATTTTTGGTTTTGCGATACGATCAAGGTCGGGTTTGCAGCCTCGAGCCATTTTGGTTTGGCCACACATGCCGATCTCGAACACTACGATCTCAGGGCGTGCAGAGGAATGGTTTTTGATCGCCTCCACGTATGCCATGCCAGAATTCGTTTCGGTGTGAGGAGAAAACATGCTACGTTACAACGAAACGACGAGCCGATCATCGTTTGGTTTGAATGCCTGGAGACCCCCGCCACCGTGGACGCATCGATCTTGCTTGTTGAAACCGATCCCGACGCATTGACGACCCTGGACGAATTGTTTTTTGATCTGGGTTGCTTTGTGGATGTGTTTTCCACCGGTCAGGAGGCGCTCGAGTTCTTGCGGCAGAACACGCCAACCATTGCGATCCTCAGTGCGGACCTGACCAACCCGAGCGGTGTCGATGTCTGCTTTCGCGTCAAACGCATCCGCCGGTTGCAACACATGCCGGTGCTGATCATTTCAAACAATGAAGATGACAAAACCCGTGACTTTGCGCAGATGGCCAAAGCCGATGTGTTCTTGCCCAAACCGCTGGAGCCAGAATTGTTGCGGGCCGTGATCGAGGAGTTACTCGCTCGGGCACAGGCGCAGGCCGATTTGAAAAACACGGGCGAAACCGTGATTCTCGATTTTAACAGCTGACATGACTGAAGATCGAACCAAAATTCGGTCTGAGTACGAGGCGCACGGCGTGGCTGGCTTTTACGGGCGGTTCGGTGCCAGCTACAAAAATCCGCACGAACCACAGATCAGGGCGCTGCTCGAGCGGTTGATCCCAGAATGGCAACTGGACCTCTCGAATGTGCTGGATTTGGCCTGTGGCAGCGGCGAGGTCTCGAGCGTCGTGCTTGAGCATGGCGGGCAGGTGACGGGCGTAGATCCGTTCACCTTCGAGGCGTACCAGGTCAGGACAAATCTCGAGGCGGAACGTTGGACGTTTGAGGACATCGCCGACGGTGCGCTCGAGAATCGAGGTTTTAGTTTGATCGTGTGCAGTTTCGCGCTGCATCTGGTCGAGGCCTCGCGCCTGCCGGTGGTCGCATTCCAACTCGCACAAGTCAGCGATCAATTGCTGATTTTGACACCGCACAAACGTCCGAACCTCAAACAAGAATGGGGCTGGAATCTCGGGTCCGAAGTCCTCGAGGCGAGGGTGCGAGCAAGGCTGTATCGTAAGGCGTGAACGCCGCCGAAAAACTCGAATTCATTGTCGATGCGGTTCGATCCGGTGAAGCTGTCCGCGCTCGAGGTGGTGGTAGTAAATCCGCACTTTCAGGTCAGGCGAACCTCGAACTATCAGGACTTTCCGGCATCCTCGAGTACGACCCGAGCGAATACACCTTCACCGCATTGGCCGGAACCACCGTACTCGAGGTTCAAGAATTGCTCGAACATCACGGACAATTCTTGCCTTTCGATCCCGTGCTGGTTGAGGCGGGGGCAACATTGGGCGGTACGGTCGCGGCGGGCCTGTCCGGGCCGGGTCGTCAGCGTTACGGTGGTGTGCGCGACTTTATTCTGGCGGTGCAATTCGTCGATGGTTTGGGCCGGGTCGTTCGTGGCGGCGGGAAAGTCGTCAAAAATGCTGCCGGTTTCGACCTGCCAAAACTACACTGTGGAAGCCTTGGAAGATTTGGAATCTTGACCGAACTGACCTTCAAGGTCTTTCCCGCCCCGAAGGACTGGATCACCCTACAATTCGAGTTTGCACGCCAACACGATGCGCTCGAGGCCGTGATCAAACTTGGCGGCTCGAGCTTCGATCTGTACGCGCTCGAGTTGATAGACAAAACGATGCTCGTGCGGCTCGGAGGCTTGCGCAGGGCCTTCAGCGAACGGGTTCAGAACCTAGAGAATTTCCTCGGGAGACACTGCGAAGTTTTTGAGAGTGATGCCGAAATCTGGCGCGAAGCTCGAGAATTTCTCTGGCAACCGAACGGCTCGAGCCTGGTGAAAATTCCATTGACTCCCGCCAAGATTTCAGGCTTTGAGAAACTATTGCTCGAGGCGGGATTGCAGGAATCCGCACGGCGGTACAGTGCTGGTGGAAACCTGGCCTGGATCTGCGTCGATGAAATTGCGGTACTTGAGAAAACCCTGCTCGAGTCAAATCTGGCCGGTCTGGTCATCAACGGCACGAGTGGTCATGGTTTGATCGGCAAGCAATCTGGTTTGGGCATGCTTTCTAGGGTGGCGCAGGCGCTCGATCCGAACACTATTTTTGACCTGCAAAACCCGAGGAGTGCCGATGCAGCATAAAATTCCCGTCGATCAATTTGGTACTCAAGGTCCAGCGATGGCGAACGCGATTGAAAGCTGCGTGCATTGCGGCTTCTGCCTGCCGACTTGCCCAACCTACCAGGTGCTCGGCGAGGAAATGGATAGCCCACGCGGGCGAATTTTCCTGATGAAAGAGGTGCTTGAGGGGAACCTGCCACTTGAGGAGGCTCTGCCGTACACCGACAAATGCTTGGGTTGTCTGGCCTGTGTGACCTCCTGTCCGTCGGGCGTGCAATACGGCCAGTTGATTTCCCCATTTCGCGCCTTTGCCGACACCCAACGCAAGCGCGAACCGCTCGATAAACTCTTGAGGTTGATGATTGAGCAAACACTGCCGTACCCGAATCGCTTTCGGCTTGCCGCAAAGTTGGGAAAGTTCGGAATGCCGTTTAAGAAATTCTTACCGTTCCAAATGCAATCAATGCTCGAGTTGCTGCCCTCGAGCCTTCCAGCCGCCCAAGAACTGCCAGAGGTCTTCCCAGCGGAGGGTGAACGTCGCGCTCGAGTCGCACTGCTCGCAGGTTGCGCCCAACAGGTGCTCGCGCCGGAGATCAATTGGGCGACACTTCGGGTACTCGCCAGAAACGGGATTGAGGTCGTGATTCCAAAATCCCAAGGCTGTTGCGGCGCAATCTTGATGCACACTGGCGCTCAAGATCACGCCCGAGATTTGGCGCGAAACAACTTGCGGGCCTTCACAACCGGCGTGTTCGGACAGGTCGATGCGATTGTGACCAACGCGGCGGGCTGCGGTTCTGGGATGCACGAATACCCACTCCTATTCGCCGGTTATCGGGAAGAAGAACAGGCTCGAGCCTTGGCAGTACGGGTCAAAGATGTCAGCGTTTTTCTGGACGAACTCGGCTTGCGTGAAATTCCGGTACTCGATGCCCCGCTCAAACTGGCGTATCACGATGCTTGTCACCTGGCCCATGCGCAAGGCGTTCGCTCAAATCCACGCAACCTCCTCTCAAGCATCGAAGGATTAGAATTGCTCGAGTTGCGCGACTCCGAAATCTGCTGCGGTTCGGCGGGCACGTACAACATCGAACAACCAGACATCGCTCGAGAACTCGGTGAACGCAAAGCCCGAGCCGTGATCGAAACCGGAGCGCAAGCCGTGGCGAGCGGCAACATCGGTTGTCTGACACAACTGACCAGCCACCTCGAGAAGTTGGGTCACGCCCTGCCAGTGCTGCACACGATGGAGATACTGGATTTGGGCTATCCGGTCAGTGAACCAGGAACGCTCGAGGATTAGGCATAAACACCGTTCTCGAGGAAGTTCCGCATGCGGTTTTCGGTCTTCTCGAGAAAACTTGGAATGATCTCCACGATTTCTGGATTGAGGTTGCTGATCACGTCGTTCGCCAGCAGCAGGCCTCGGGCCGCCAGCAACGCCTCGAGTTCGTATTCGCTGGCAGCAGGCCACGGCGC
>JANOWZ010000524.1:0-3141 GCA_031418155.1 Deinococcales bacterium | reverse complement strand
ATGAACGATGTACAGGGTGGGACCCGGTTTGGTCAAACGCGAGAAAGTGCGTCCAGGACGGCAGTTCTCAGAATCTTGAGATTGTTTCACGAGCAACTGTTTCCCAGGGAAACAAAGTTGAGTTGGGCGGAATAGCTGCGTGTGATCCCTCCGTCGCCGAAGGCAACACCTCCCCTTGGGGAAGATGGGGCAGGGGCTCGAGGGTGGGGACTTGAGGGCTTGGTTCGGTTTGGGTCGGGGTGGCTCGGCTCGAGGTTGATGGGTCGGGATTTGTAGAACTTCCAATGGTTGCACGGGAAACTGTTTATCTGATAAACATAGGCATGGCTTTAGACGCTTTTGACCTGGGATACTTGATGGGGTTGGCGGTCGGTGAGGGATCGTTCACCGGCGACAAGCAGCAACCCGCCTTTCAACTGCGCATGACTGAAGAGGATCCAGAACCGATTCGTCGGGTGAATCGATTGATTGGCGGCTCTGTCTATGGGCCGTACAATCACAGCGACCGACGCTATTTCGTGCTGATGCTGCGCGGCCCTGCGCTTTGGCGAGCCACGACCCTGTTCTACGATCACCTGCCGAACTGCAAGAAACGCAGGCTCTTTCTGGACTGGTGGCGCAAATACCAAGCGAAGCTGCCACCATTGCCGCCAGAACTCGAGAACCGCAGTGAAAGCACCCCAGAACTCAAGGAAAATGCATGAACGGACCGCAAGAAAAACTCGTGGGTTACACGAACCTGGTGCGGCAATACGCGAAAACCCTGGATTTGACCAGCCCGACCATGTTGGCCGAATTTGAAACCGCAGTTTCACGCTCAAGTGTTTACGATCAGGCCATTCCCGAAAGCTCGAGGGTGCTCGATATTGGTTCTGGCGTGGGATTGCCGGGAATTCCACTCGCCATTCGCCGCCCAGACCTGAGCATTTGCCTGTGCGAGATCCGTCAACGCCGCGCCGCATTTCTCGAGCGGGCCGTCAGCGGTCTCAAACTGAGAAACGCGACAGTTCAAGACAAAGATGTTCGAAAGTTGCAAAATCTCGAATTTGATGTGGTGATTGCGCAAGCCGTGGGTTCACTCGAGCACCTGTTTTTGCTCTCAAAGCATGTTCTCGCCCCAAATTGGACGCTCGTTTCCCGAAAAGGCGCGATCTGGCAAGACGAACTGGCTAAACTCGAGGCACAAGCCACGATTTCAAGCTTCGAGACAGTGCCGGTCGGAGTTGGATTTCAGTTGGTCATCGTTCGTGGGACAAAAGAAAAAACAAAAGAGGAAAAAGAAAAGTAAAGTCAAAACCCAAAAACTCGAGGTTTTACTTACATCTTTTTGAATTTTCTCTGCCTTTAAAGTTGGCATCGCAACCCGAGCAGCGGTATGAATAAAGCACTTTTAAGGGGGCGCATGAAAATCCTATCACTGGTCAATCAAAAAGGTGGCGTTGGAAAAACCACCACAAGCGTCAATCTGGCAGCGTACCTAGCGGCGAGTGGGCGCAAAGTCTTGTTGGTCGATCTCGACCCGCAATCGAACGCCTCGAGTGGTGTCGGTGTGCGCGGTGCAACCCAGGGAACCTATGATGCCCTGGTCGATCCAAGCCAAATTGAGGCTTTAATCCTCGAGACGGATCAGAAAAACCTGCATTTGCTGGCCGCCACGCCCGATCTGGCCGGTGCAAGTGTCGAATTAAACGATGAGCCCAAGCGTTTGCGGGCCGTGCTTGAGACACTGAAGGGTTACGACCTGGTGATTATTGACGCACCACCGTCGCTTGGAGCGTTGACGGTAAACGCTTTGACGGCTGCCGACGCGCTAATCATCCCATTACAGGCCGAATACTACGCGCTCGAAGGCGTTGCGGGCCTGCTTGACACGATTGATAGGGTTCGCGGATCGTTGCACAAAAACCTGAAAACGCTCGGGATTGTGATCACAATGTTTGATACGCGCACGAATTTGGCGCAACAAGTGGAGGAGAACGTGCGCACGCATTTCGGCGAACTCGTGTTCTGGTCGGTGATTCCGCGCAACGTCAAGCTTTCTGAGGCCCCAAGTTATGGCAAAACCGTGAACCAGTACGCGCCAACCTCGAGCGGTGCGGCCTCGTATCGGCGTCTGGCCGAGGAGGTGATTCAACGTGTCCAAAAACTCTAAAGCTTTGGGTTCCAACCCGCTCGGACCGAAACCAGTCGAAAGCAAACCATTGACAAAACTCAGCGGATTGGGTCGCGGCCTGGATGCACTGATCCCCAAAACCACCACGAGCGGGACAAACAAATTGCCGATCTCGCAGATCAAACCGAACAAGACGCAACCTCGAACCCGATTTGATGATGCGGCACTCGAGGAACTGACCGATTCAATCCGTGAAAAAGGCGTGCTGCAACCATTGCTTGTGCGTCCGAAGGATTCGGGTTACGAGATTGTCGCCGGGGAACGCCGTTGGCGGGCGGCGCAACGCGCCGGACTCGAGGACGTGCCGGTGGTGATCCGTGAACTCTCGGACCGTGAAACGCTCGAGATTGCGATCATCGAAAACTTGCAGCGCGAGGATTTGGGACCGCTGGAGGAGGCCCGCGCTTTTCAGAAGTTGATCGAGTTCGGCATGACACAAGATGAGGCCGCGCAATCGGTTGGCAAGGCCCGAAGTACCGTCACGAATGCGCTGCGCCTTCTGAGCTTACCTGAACGTGCAGGCGCGGCAATCGAGGCGGGCGAGATCACCGCCGGTCACGCTCGAGCGATCCTGGCCAAACCGCACGAAGACCGGGATTGGGCCCTAGAGCAGATCATCACTGGGGATTTAACCGTGCGTCAGGCCGAGGCCTTGCGCCGCGAGCCGGAACCCGAGCCGGTCGCACCGGGGGAGAAGTTGGTTCCCGGTGGCAAGCCGCGCCTTCACCGGCAACTCGAGGTGGAGTTGGCGCGGCATGTGGGCACGAAAGTTCGGATTGTTGGCCAGGACAAAGGCCGTCTGGAACTGCATTATCACTCGATTGAGGATTTGAATCGGATTCTCGAGATGATCGGCTACGAGGCTTAAGGTCAGGGTGGGCGAGGCAAGCCTCTCCTCGACAAAACTTCGGAAATCAAACTTGAAATTTAGCTTAAAACAGAATATACTCTCGAGACGAATCCGGTTG
>JANOWZ010000523.1:0-3453 GCA_031418155.1 Deinococcales bacterium | reverse complement strand
CCGGGCATGTTCAGGGTGATGCGCAGGTGATCGCCCTCGTCGGTCACGTCGAGCGGGAAGGCGTTGGGCTTGGCGGGTGCAACTTCACTGGTCATTTGATCGAGCAATTTCCAGGGGTTCAATGGGGCTTGGGTGTAGGTTCGCAACATGGTGTTTCTCCTTGGGGTTCGGGTTTCGGTCTGAAACCCTGATGTGCCTAAGGTAGCAGCTTACTCAAGAAGACGAAGTAATCTAAGTGACAATATCTGAGTATATAACACTCAAGTTTCTGGCTTGTGAGTTTGCTTCGGTATACAAACCCTCGAGCGTGGTCGTATCTCGAGCAACTTCATCGGGCGAACCTTCCTAAACCAAAAGTGTGTGACGAAACGGTAATACCAGTTGCTGCACACTGGGCAACCATGAAGTCACTGCCAAAGATCCCCCCACTGGCCGCAATGACCCTCGCCCTGCTGACCGCCTGCGGAACCGCACAGAATACAGTTCCCAAAACGACAGTTCAAAGCCCGATCAGCAACACCCCCAAAACACCCGCCATCACCAAACCCATCGCACCGGCAAAACCCAGCACAGTCCAAACCAAGACCGTCACTGTCATCAACGATCCCGTGAAACTCGAGGTGGGGATCAGCAGACCGGCACGGGCGTTGCAAATGCAAAGCACCAGGCTTGGCGCAAAAGCGTTCATCGCAAACCCTTGGACGTTTGAACTGATCGCCAACGTCGCGCCACCCAACACCCCAAACGGCGTTGAAGTTCGGGCCACACACGTGACCTTCAACGGCCATTACGCGATTGTGACCTACAACCGCGAGGGCGCAACCTTCGCCGGGGCGCTCGAGGTTTACGACATCTCCGACAGCATTCACCCGGTCCGCATCTCGCAGGCACTCTTCGATGACATGGATGCCAACGTCGTCTCCAGCCCGGACGAGGACCTGACCGGTGTCACCAATGGCAGGTTGTACGTCGGCGGAGCCCGCAAGATCGCAGGCACGGGTCACGTCCGGCCCGCCGTCCTGAGTGAATTCAGCATTTCCAACGGACACCTCGGCAACACCATCAAAAGCATCGAATTGGATGGGTATTCGACCAACAGCATCGCCCGTTACGGCCCGTTGGTGATGACCTCGAGCGGCAACGCCGACTGCGACAACCCAACCGACCCATTGCGTGGCGGCGCTGCCGTGACCCGCAGCAAAATCTTCGAGACGGGCTCACCGCTCGAAACGCTGAAATTGAAAACGTTTTGCAAATCGCAAGCGGTGGCGGTGCATCACGCTGGATGGGATGAAACCTCGTACCTGGCGGCACTCGAGGCGGGCGCAAACGCCAAACTGCACGTCTACAACATGAGGGTTCCATACAAAACCAATCCCTCGTTGCTGCTGGGCACCACCAAGCACACCATCGACGTTGGTGACGTGAATCCGGTGGACAACAAGAACAGCATGGACATCGACCGTGGTCTGGTCTGGATTGCGGGCGGCAGCGCTGGCATCAAAGCCTTCAACCTCGGGACCTTCTCGAGCACACCGGCATACACCCTGATTGCCGATGACATCGTTGGTGAGGCGACCGCCAACAGCATCAGCATTGATGGCGACATTGCTTACGTCGCCTACGGCGAAGGCGGCGTGTATGTGGCCCAAATTCCTCAATGCGATGACCCGACCAAAATTACGGTCCAACAAGTCAACTGCGACGCGAACGATTTACCGCTCGAGAACAAAGCCTTGGATTGGTACGGCAAATTTACCGATGTCGGTGGCAGCGCCAACTTCGCCGCCGCAAAAGATGGCTTGATCTTTATTGCCAGTGGTCAGGGTGGATTGCGAATCGTGCGAAAAGTCCAGTAATCAGCAGTCGAAGGCCCGAGGAAAGTGAAGATTCCACTTTCCTCGTTTCCATTTTGAACTCGAGCCGCAGAACCCAAGACTCAATCCCTCAAGCGTGTGACCTCAACGAACACATCGCGGAACAATCCCGGAACCGGCGCGAAGGGTTTGTGGACCCGCACGGTCAACTGTTGCACCGGCACGTGGGCCTCGAGCACCTGGATGGCGATGTTGTTCGCCAGCGTTTCGATCAGGTCATGGCGCGTGCCTGTAACCTCGAGTTTGACCAGTTCGTAGACCTCGCCATAGTGCACCGTGTCCTCGATTCGCAGTGCCCCAGAGAAATTGACCGACATTTCCACATCGACAATGAACCGCCCGCCGAGTTTGGCCTCCTCGCTGAACAGGCCGTGATAGGCGTGAAATTCGAGGCCGGTCAATACGATTCGATCAGTCGCTTTGTTCATCAAGTTCTCCTTAATACTTCGTCCGGTTGAAGCCGAGTGTTGTTCTCGGCTGAAACCCGAGCGTCATGTGAAACATGCATCGTGTAACACACGTGAAACGTGATGCATGATGTGAGTAACGTCAATGTGCTCGTCCACGGGTTTGGAGCGTTTGAGCGCTGCAAGCCCGCAAGGTGCTGAAGTTGCAGCAAGAAGCGTTCTTGGCGAAAATGCGCAAAATCAAGTGGACAAAGCACTTAGCTTCTGCCCATGTGAGTTGTCACCAAACGCCTGCCAAACCTTGATAGCTTGTGCATGTCCCGCCACATCATGCACCCGCAAAATGTCCGCGCCGCGAGACAGGCCAAACAAATGCGCGGCGATGCTCGAGGGATCACGTTCATTCGCGTTTTCGATGCCGGTGATTCGTCCGAGCGTGCTTTTGCGGGATGCCCCCAGCAACACCGGATGACCGAGCGTTTTGAGTTCCGGCAAACCGCGAATCAACTCGAGGTTTTGCTCAATGCTCTTGCCGAAACCAAATCCTGGATCGAGCACCACGCTCGGCACGCCATCACGCAGGGCTAAATTTGCGGCGGCCTCGAGTTCATCGCGGACTTCACGCACGACATCGGTGAACGGGTGCGACTCGCTCGAGTAACGCATGGTTTCGGGATCGCCACGCATGTGCATGATGATTGCAGGCACGCCCGCCTCGGCGCAGGCGGCACGCATGGCTGGATCGCGCAGGGTCGTCACGTCATTGACCAGATCCGCACCGGCCTGCAACGCCACTCGGGCCACCTCTGGTTTGCGCGTGTCAATTGAGATCAGCACCTCGAGATCCGCCAACTTGATCGCCTCAATCAAGGGAATCACCCGCTCGAGTTCGATTTCCAGTGGCACCCGTGGCGCACCCGGACGTGAACTTTCGCCTCCAATGTCGAGGATGCTCGCACCGTCTCGAACCATCTTTCGCGCCTGAGCCAACGCCAAATCCAAACTCGAGAATTTGCCACCGTCACTGAAACTGTCCGGTGTGACATTCAGAACGCCCATCAAAACCCCAGGCTCAAGCCGAATTGTTTTTGAACGCCATTTCAATTCCATTTCAGGATCGTACCGTCTGGAGGTGCTTTGATCTCAGGGAAAACGCAAGCTCGGGTGAT
>JANOWZ010000522.1:0-2870 GCA_031418155.1 Deinococcales bacterium | reverse complement strand
ACTGGCGGCTGGACGGCCTTCAACAACACGACCAATCCACCATCACTCGAGCCGAGCATCATTGATGCGCTTGGGCTGAAGAAGCCGTGACCTTTAAGGTGACGAACGAAGTTTTCGTTGCACTTCCATGTTCGCATGTGCATTCAGATACCCCAACCAACCTTTGACCGAAATTGGACCGAATTGATTGTGCGCCACCGGACCAGGATTGGCCCGCTCGAGACGGTCCACCAATTCGAGCGTGGCCTGACGGGTTTTGTCGAACTCGAGCCGCAATTCTGACCAACCGAGTGCAGCACCTGGCGCGTACCGGCTCGAGCCATCCAACTCGAACGGAACTTCGTTGAGGGTGCTGCGCAATCGGTTTTGTCCCCAACGTTCAATTTGAATGACGTGGCTTAAAAGTTTGGAATTCGCTTGGCCCGACTCGAGTCGTGACCGCAACCTCGAACCGTTCGACTCAAGACTCGAGCGCAATTGCGCAAATGACTTTCGATTGGCCGGATTCTCGAAGAAAACTCCTGCAACAAAACGAAAGATGCTGTCCTTGAAGGCCATGACTCGAGCCTAACCGATTCAAGAAAAATCCGCCCATACGGGCGGACACAATTTCAAAACGTGCGCTTCAATCGTCGGCGGCAATCTGCAAACTCGAGCGGGTTATGGCGTTGCGGTACGCCCAGACATCCCAGCCGATGTTTCTCGAAGGGCGGCATTCCACGCCGATGCCACGGTCGGAAAACTCGAGGGTGAGTTTGCGGGCCTGCGCGTGCGAGAGGCCGGATTCGATCAGGGTTTTCTCTCTGGAATCGGTTGGATTCATGTTCCCAGTATGCGCACAACCATGAACGGCATCTAAAGCAACCGTTTACAAAACTGTGACTTTCCGAGTAACACGTGCATTCAATGCGAACGAAACGCCTCGAGACAAATCGACTGGCATCAAACGTGGCGGGCCATTCGGGGTAATCTCGAGCCCGATGAATCGATCTTTTGTCCTCGGTTGGCGGGCCATGCTGCCCATCTGGTTGGGTGTCGTGCCGTTCGGTTTGGCCTATGCCGTCACCGCCCGAGCGGGCGGCCTGAGCATCCTCGAGACGCAGGCACTCTCTGTCTTCGTCTTCGCTGGCGGTTCACAATTCTCGGCGGTCGGACTGTTTGCGAGTGGCGCGAGCGGGGCCTGGATCATCCTGACGACATTCTTGATCAATATTCGCCACGCTTTGTATGGATTGTCACTCGGGCGGGAATTACCGATGTCCAAACTCGAGCGCGCGATAGCGGCGTACTTCCTGACCGATGAAGCCTTCGGCGTGATGATCGCCAGTGGGGAACGCAATTTCGGCTTCCTCTTGGGCGCTGAACTGAGCCTGTTCTTCTCCTGGAACGTCGCCACCCTCGTTGGTGCGTTGATCGGCTCGAGGATTTCTGACCCGCTGGCGCTTGGCGTGGATTTCGTCTTTCCACTCGCGTTTCTGGCCTTGCTCGTGCCGATCATCAAGGCTCGAGTTGAATTGATCGTGGCCGTATTCGCTGGCGTGCTGGCTTGGTTGCTCAGTTCACGCCTCCCAAGCGGCCTGCCAATCCTTCTGACCGGCATCATCGCCAGTTTGCTCGGCGCATGGCTGACCCGTAATGAACCGAATCTCGAGACAGCAATCAATCTCGAGGATGCGATTCGGGAGCCCGCATGAACTTCTGGTTGACCGTGGCCGGAATGCTCGTGGTGACGTTCGGCTCGAGGTTGATTGGGCTCTCCTTGCGAGCACCATTGCCCGCCTTCTGGATGAGGTTCCTGCGTTTCGTACCGATTTCGGTTTTTGCGGCCATCGTCGTCCCGAACCTCGCCGGGGATCGGGACGAATGGGCGATCCGTTACCTTGCCGCCGCGATTTCTGGACTGGTCGCCTGGAAGTCCAAGCAACTCTGGGCCGCAATTCTTTCTGGAATGCTCGCGTTTTGGCTGCTGAGGTTGATCTGACCCGTGACCGGTCTGATCCACATTATTTGATGTGGGCCAAACCAAAATCTGGAATGCTGCATCTCGAGCAATTTCTCACGCGGCAACGACCGAACCAAGCCCGCGACAGGGTAAACTGAGGCGCACTCATGAGCAAACAGTCAACAAAAACCGCCGGGGGGCCAGTGTGAAACCACGCATTCCAGCCATCAACATCTGGATCATCATCGTCGCCGTGATCGCACTGATCGTCGTCGTCACCATCAGCACGCGAGGGCCTCAGGTGGAACCGATCAGCCTCTCGAGTTTCAAAGATGCGGTCGAACAAAAACGCATTCGCAATGTCACCCTCACACCGGGAGAGGCCCTCGAGCTTTCCGGTAAGTACACCGATGGTCGCCCATTCCGCACGACCGCCACGCTGAACGACCCAACCATCTCCTCAAGCGGCCTCGCCGAACAGGGCATTGATGTCAGCGTAGGCAGAAATGATGGCACATCATGGGTCAGCATTGCGCTGCAACTCCTGCCAATTTTGATCATGGTCGGATTCCTCTGGTACTTGCTGCGAGGCGTGCGGGCCGGAAACGATGGCGCGATGAGTTTTGCAAAATCTCGAGCCAAAGTCATGGGTGACAATGCGCCGAAGACAACGTTTAAGGATGTGGCCGGATGCGACGAAGCCAAAGAAGAACTCAGCGAAATCGTTGACTTCCTCAAAAACCCCACCCGCTTCCACGACATCGGCGCACGCATCCCACACGGTTGTTTACTGGTCGGACCACCCGGAAGTGGCAAGACACTCTTGGCCAAAGCCGTCGCCGGAGAAGCCAAAACACCCTTCTTCAGCATCAGCGGCAGCGACTTCGTCGAAATGTTCGTCGGAGTCGGAGCCGCCCGAGTCCGAGAC
>JANOWZ010000521.1:0-6112 GCA_031418155.1 Deinococcales bacterium | reverse complement strand
CGCGGCGACAACACCTACTGGCACCCACAAGCCGACCTGAGCGGCCTGGGGAACGATGGCGTGCTCAGTATCCTGCACCCCTTCGAGCGCGAACCGATTCTCGAGGACATCGAACGCCACCAGCACACGCCAGAAGCCTTCATTCCACTCGAAGGTGAAAGCCTGATGGTCGTCGGAGCATCCGGCGACTTGGACCTCTCGAGTCTGCGTGCCTTCAAACTCGATCACACCCGAGCCGTTCTGCTGCACGCCGGAACCTGGCATTGGGCTCCGTACCCGATCACACCAACCTCGAGTTTCGTGCTGATCCTGCGGGCCTCGACCGTGCCGGACGATGTGCATGTGATCCCGATTGCACCACACCGAATCGGGTAGTCAAGTTCGGGTTCCACTGGCTGTGCTGGCGCGGGCGAGCGTCATGTAACACATGCGGTCGCATGATGAGTTCGCCCCTACGCCAACATCTTGTGGGGGCGAGCGACCCCGCCCGTTAGGTGCGTGACTTGGGTCAAGAGAACTCCATGTTCGCCCTGAACGAAGCGAGGATCAATTCAACCTCGAGCGTTAACGCAATTTTGAAAGCGATTGCCGAATCAACGATTCCGCGCTGGCATCCGGGTCTTTCTCGAGCAAGCCCAGAATTGCGGTGCGCACTTGCGCCTCGCGGTAGCCGAGCGCCACGAGTGCTTCGACGGCATCGCGGAAGGCGGGATTCTCGCCAGATTTCTTGCCGGATTTCGTTGGCCCAACTTTTAAATGTTCCGGCACGCGGTTGCGCAAATCCAATGCGATGCGTTCCGCCGTTTTCTTGCCAATTCCAGACACCCCCGAAAGCGTACCAACATCTTCCTCGAGAATCGCTCGAGCAATCAAAGACGGCGTGAGTTGCGACAATGCCGCCAACGCCAAACGCGGCCCGACACCAGAAACAACAAGAAGCAATTTGAAAATCTCGAGCGAATCCGTGTCCGCAAATCCGTACAACGCCAAAGCATCCTCACGCACCAGCAGGTACGTCTCGAGCTTCACGACCTGACCGGGTGTGCACCGTTCCAGGGTCGAACGTGGCGCAAAGACTTCCAGGCCAACACCACCGACAGAAATCACCACGCTCGAGTCACGTTGCGCGGCGACAATGCCCTCGACAAAGGCGATCATGGGGAAACCCTAGAGGAAAGAGGAAAGAGGAAGCGCGAACAACCCGTCAGCGATCCAGGCCCATTAGGTGCCGGTGTTGGATCAAGAAGGTGCTGTCTTGTGAGCAAGAAAGATCAACGTAAAACCTCGAGCTTTGGGCTTTTGTCCTGATTTTCCTCTTGACCTCTCGCTTCAGGCTCGAGCCAGCACAAATTTCAAGTAGCGACCTTCAGGAAATGACATCGGCACCGGATGGTCCGGCGCGTGAGCGTTCTCCTGCAAGATTTGCAACCGCCGTCCGGTGTCCAGTCCAGCCTCGAGCAAAATCTCTTTGAAATGCTCCGGGCCGATCTGCGAGGTGCAACTTGCGCTGGCCAGCAGACCGCCATCACGAACGCATTTGAGCGCGAGAACGTTGAGCTTCTTGTAGGCTCGGGCCGCTGCGAAGCGGTTGTCTTTGCTGCGGGCCAAACTCGGCGGATCGAGAATCACCAAGTCGAACCGCTTGCCATCTCGCACGTAATCCTCGAGCAATTTGAAACAATCGGCTGCAATAAACTCGTGTGTTTCTGGGTCAAAACCGTTCAGGGCAAAATTTCGCGCCGCGTCACGCATCGCGGCGGGTGCGATGTCCACACTGGTCACACGGCTCGCACCACCTCGGGCGGCGTACAGGGAAAACGCTCCAGTGTAGGCGAACAAATTCAGAACCGTCATGTCCTTCGCCAGCCGTCCGAGCAACGCCCGGTTGTCACGGTGATCCAAGAACAACCCGGTCTTCTGCCCGTCGTACAAATTCGCAATGATTTTCAAATCGTTCTCGAGAATCGTCAATTCCGGTGGCGGAGCCTCACCCCAAAGCGTCTCGAGTTCACCGTCTCGTCTACGCACGATTCCCTTCAAACGCAGGTCGCTTTTGGAAAGCGCCGCGATCACGTCCGGCAAGATCACCTCGAGACAATCGGCATAGGTTTGCACGATCGCGTAACGCCCGTACTTGTCCACCGTGATTCCAGGCAAGAAATCACCCTCGCCACCGATCAGGCGAAAGGCAGTTGTGCTTGCATCAAAAACCATCTGACGCAACTCGAGCGCCGTGTTCACCCGATCCGCAATCAACCTCGAGTTTGGTTTCTCGGTGCCAAACAAACGCAACGCAATCGGGGAGTTCGCGTCGTACAGGCCGAATGCCCAAGCCCGACCGGATTGCACCAGCACCCACTCGCCCGTCACCAGGTCATTTTCGGGAAGGTGATCGCGGTAAATCCATGGATGTCCGCTCGAAAGTGCGTGCTCGAGTTTGCTGCTCAGGGTCAGGGTTGGAAACGCCATTGATCCATCCTACCCGTGCCCAATCCCGCCCGTTCGGACCCGGCATCCTTTCCGATCCCTTTGTATACTCGGGCCAGAAAGAGCGTGCGCGAGTTGAACCCCATCCCGCAGCAACCCGAATCTCATCAACCCGACGAACGTTGTCCGAAACGCATGACCTTCGGACCCTGCGGCGCGGTCACGCTCGAGGGCGGTTGCGAAATCGATGGTGTGACTTGCCCGTTCGTGGATGAGCCACTGCGAAGTTGGGATGGCGCGGCACCAACCAACTCTGAGACCACGCCAGCCGGACGCGCCTTTCTCGAAACGCTCGAGCGTCGGCCTGTGATCGTGACCGACCTGCCCAGCGTGGCACTCGATGCGAATTCAATCACTTTAGTTGCCACCACACTCGCTGGGACTGCCGACGCGGTTTTGTTGGGCGATCACAGCGATGCCCGCGTGCAATTCCCGCCCGCCTACCGCGCCATGCTCGTCCGGGCTGCGGGCCTCGAGCCGTGGGTTGGCCTGAACTGCCGTGACCGCAACCGCGTCGCGCTCGAGGGTGAACTTGCCGCATTGCGTCACGCGAATGTGACCGGCGTGCACTGCATCACCGGGGACCATCCGAAGTCCGGTCATCGGCCCGATACGATGCCGGTCTTTGATCTGGATTCGACCCAGCTTGCCGCACTCGCCCGAGCCAACGGCGTGTTGGTCAGCGTCGCCGCCAGCCCATGCTCTGCCCCGGTGCTCGAGCGTCCACACCGATTGGCGCAAAAAGTCCTGGCCGGAGCCCACATCTGTTTTGTCAACCATTCTGGTCCGGGAGAACGTGTCCTCGAGTTCGTGAAATCGGCGCAATCGTTGGGGGCGAACGTGCCATTCATCGCGGGTCTTGCCGTCATCACCAGCGAGGCGGGCGCACACATGATTCAAAAATTTCACAATCTGGTTTTGCCACACGGATATCTCGAGGGCATCATGAACGCCCCGGACGTGCGTCGCGCCGGAATTCGAGCCGCGATTCGCTTCGGCGAGGATCTGCTGTCTCAACCTGGCGTGCGCGGCCTGAACCTCTCGAGCGTGCCAGAACCCGGACGCGAATTCGAGATGGCCCAAGACTTGGCCGAGATTGCTCGGGCCTTTGTATAAGTTGAGTTAAAACGCAACCGTCTTGTTCTGCCAAACCAACACCCGATCCTCAAGATGAGCCTTGACCGCTCGGGCCAGAACACTGCGTTCAATGTCACGCCCGACCCGCGTCAGTGCTGCCAGGTCATCCCGATGCGAGACGCGCTCGACATCCTGCTCGATGATCGGACCGGCATCGAGTTCCGCCGTCACGTAATGCGCAGTCGCACCGATGATCTTGACACCTCGGGCCAACGCCGCCTTGTACGGATTTGCGCCCACAAACGCGGGCAAAAACGAATGGTGAATGTTGATCACCGGCATGGAAACCCGCTCGAGAAAATCTTGCGAAATGATCTGCATGTAGCGGGCCAGCACGATAAAATCCGCGTTGCGGCGGTCATCGCCGGGGAAGCCATCATCGACCGATTTCAGCAACTCGAGCATCTTCGCTTCACTCGCCGCTTTGTCGCCACCGACGACCGGCACGTGATGGAACGGAATGCCAAAACTGCGCACATCCGCCTCAAGGTCCGCATGGTTCGAGATCACCATCGGCACGACGCAATCGAACTCACCACGGCGCACGCGCCAAAGCAAATCCAGCAAGCAGTGATCGTACTTGCTGGCCAGGATCGCCATGCGTTTGGGTATTGATGAATACCAGAGTTTCCACTCCATGCCGAACGGTTCGGCGACGACCTCCTGAAAGGCACGTTCAAATTGCGCTTTGGTCAAATCCAAACCCTCGAGGTGAAATTCTTGACGCATGAAGAAGCGTCCACCCTCGGGATCGGTGCTGTGCTGATCGCTGGCGATGATGTTCGCCCCATGTGCGAATAAAAATTGCGAAACGGCGGCGACAATGCCGCGACGGTCCGGGCAGGAGATCAGCAGGCGGGCTGTATTGGGTCTCGAGGGTTCTGACATGCGACCGACAGGATACCAGAGGAGGCCAGCGCTTGGGTTTCTCGAGGAGATTTGGCTTGAGGATTCGGGGCAGCCGCAAAGTCAAGAGGTATCTGATAAGCGCTGATAGTCAGTCAGGGTAGAATCCCACATGGCGAAAACGCCAAACCCAGACGAGTTCACCAAAGCCGAGCTACTCAAACTCGTGCTCGAACTCAAAGCTGAAAACGAACGCCTCCGAGCCGAACTTGAAATTCTCAAACGCAAACAAGCTCGTTCAGCCGCGCCATTCAGCGTCTTGGGCAGAACGGCACCCGTATGGGGCCTGCCCGCCGCAACACCCCGAAGAAAAACCCAAGTCGTCCAGGTCGCAAACCTGGCGTTGGCCAATTCACGTTCCGTACCAACCCCGAACGTTCAAGCATCACCAACACCATTGATGTGTCCACCCCGGAATCGTGCCCAAAGTGCGCTGGGCCGCTGAGTCCGTTCAAAACTGAGTTCGCCTTCATCACCGACCTACCGGAGATCAAACCCACAATCACCGAGTATCGCGTGCGCGTAGACCGATGCCCAACCTGCAAGCAAAATTTTCGAGGTGTTCACCCGAGCATTGCCCGAGATCAACGAGGAGCCACTGCGCACCGGTTAGGTCCTCGAGCTTTAGCCGCTGGTCATGCGTTGCAATACGATTTTGGTATCACTGCGCGAAAAGTTCCTGGTGTGCTGAAGATGCTGACCCAACTCGAGGTCACACAAAGTGCGCTGACACAGCAAGCTTTGAAACACGGCGCAAACCCGGCAGGTGTGATTCACAAGAAATACGAAACCCTTCGAGCCGAAGTGCGAACCGCCAACATGGTCAACACCGACGATACTGGTTGGCGTATGAACGGATTGAATGCGTTCTTGATGGCCTTCAAAACCAACTCGAGTGTCGTCTATCAAATCCGCACTCAGCATCGCGCTGTGGAAGTGCTCGAAGTTATTCCAATGGACTTTGCTGGTGTGCTGGTGACAGATCGATTCGTGACGTATGACGCGAAAATCTTCCAGGCAGTCAAGCAGCACAAATGCGTATCGCACATTTTGAAGAACTTACGGGATTTACTCGAGAAACCGCAACGGGGTCGATCACACGAGTTTCCTCGGAAGCTTCGAGCGGTGTTCAAGACAGCGTTACGGTTGCATCAACGTCTGAAACTTGGCTTGCTCGAGCAGGACGTTTTTGAGCGTGAAGGTCGAGGGGTCAAACGACGATTGGATCGGTTGCTCGCGCCTCGAATGCTTTCGCATAAGGACAATGCTCGGATGTTGCGGGAATTGGCGTGGCATCAAGCTCGAGGGAGTTTGTTGCGATTTTTGGATGACTCGAGCGTGAGTCCGACGAACAACGCGGCTGAACGGGCGTTACGACCGGCAGTGATTGCTCGGAAGTTGTGCGACCCTGCCCGTCAGGTGCATGTTCAGGGTCAAGAAGTGCTGGGTCGAAGTCTGAGCGTGGTGCGTTGGCGTTTTCGTCGTTTAAGAGTGTGATTGAGACGGGGAAGTTGTCTGGCGTGTCGGGGTTTAAGACGCTGCTGGGCGTGTACGAAGACAAGCGCTAATCAGGTACCTCAAA